>JBJKPH010000357.1:0-8014 GCA_046706585.1 Bacteroidales bacterium
CTCATCAACAATACCAGGTAATTATTTATCCTGCTATGCAACTTTGTATAAATACTCATGTCTTTGAGATCGAAGACAACTTAAAATTCAAAAAAACAGAAGCTATGATTAAGACATTTACCTATAAAGAGATTTTCTTCTTATCCGTAATACTTATAATTTCTCTATTACCAGCAAGCGGGCAGGAAGCAGAAACTGAATACGAGTACAGGCCATTTCAGTTCACTTTTCTCTGCCCTCCTTTCAGTTCCAATGGAATTAATAACGTCAATTGTATAAATGATTTCTCTGTCAATCCTTTCATTGGACTTTCAGGAGGAGTTGGAGCATTTGAAGCTGCAGGATTCATAAATATAGACCGTGGCAATGTAAAAGGTTTTCAGGTCGCCGGGTTTGGAAATACAGTCGGGAACAATGTAAATGGTTTTCAGGCAGCTGGCTTTTACAATATCAATGGTAAATCAGTGGAAGGTATGCAGACCGCAGGTTTTATGAATGTTGCAGGCTCAGATGTCACAGGTGTGCAAGCTGCAGGTTTTATGAATTATAATGGAGGAAAACTGAATGGTGTGCAGGCTGCAGGTTTTTTGAATATTACCGGTGAGGCAGCTAACTCAGCACAGGTTGCAGGCTTTGGGAATATTTCAGGTTCAGGACCGGCAAATCTCCAGACATCTGGCTTTTTTAACGTGGCCAAAGAAGTAGAAGGAGCACAAATTGCAGGTTTTATTAATGTTGCAGGGAAGGTAAAAGGTGTTCAGATTGCAGGATTCATAAATATCTGCGATTCAATTGATGGAGTGCCAATCGGATTTATAAGTATCGTAAAGCAGAACGGATACAGGAGGTTTGAGATATCAGTAAGTGAAATTCAGTATCTGAATCTCTCATATAAGATGGGTGTAAAACAATTATACACAATTTATTCATTTGGGAAACCATTTGGAGACCGCAGTCGATGGATGTATGGAGCAGGTCTCGGAACAGAAATAGATCTGTCTGACAGATTATTACTGAACATCGAAGGGACCGTGCATCAGGAATTATGGGTGGCAAATCCTGAAATCAACCATTTCCTCTATACTGATCGTTTAAACCTCTATAATACTGCCAGGTTCATATTTGGCTGGAAAACAAATAGCAGGACATCATTACATCTTGGTCCTACATTCAATGTAGGTGTAAGTAGAGATGATACAAACTCTATCATTTCAGATCATGAATTAATTGCACCCTACTCATTTCTGAAATTCAGGTCATCCACTAATAATTCAACAACATACATCTGGTTCGGTTTTCAGGCTGGAATAAGATTTTGATCAACAAAGACAAAGTAATAATCATCCGCCGGGGCAGGGAATCATTGCCTTGATGGGGAGAGATCCTCAATTTCAACACCGGTATCTCCCTGCCTGGCCATCCATGCCTCCAATTCTGCGTCCATTTTTTTAATGCGATCGGAGTATTGGGGGTCATCAGCCAGGTTGTGGAGCTGATAAGGATCGTTTTGAAGATCATAAAACTCAATAGCCGGCCTATGGAGGTACCTGTTGACCAGAAATTCTATATCGGGATCATTTTCAGCTTCCCTGACCCAACTGGGCCAGAAACGTTCCTTGTCATTTGTTGTAATGGCATCGCTGAACTGGTTTTCATACCTAAGGTTCTTTATCAACGCAAATCTATCGTCCTGGACACTGCGTATCGGATAGCCGGTGGCAGGTGAACCAATGGCTCCTTTCTGTGAATGAATGCCGAAAACGTATTGATCATGCTTGTCTGTTTTCCCCTCCAGTACAGGCAGGAAACTATGACCGTCAAGATCAGGTATCGGAGCGCCTATTATATCAAGAAAGGTGGGTAATATATCTATGTAATTTACCATGGCTTCGGAGTAGCTTCCTGGCTTGATCGTTCCCGGCCATCTGACTATCAGTCCGGCCCCAATACCAATATCATACAGTGTCCACTTGCTGCCCGGAAGGGCTGCTCCCTGCTCGGTGGCAAACATCACAATAGTATTATCTTCCTTGCCGCTTTCCTCAAGAGCTTCAAGAACCTCTTTAACCTGATTGTCGAGATATTCTATCTCAGCATAATAACGACAAAGGGCTATGCGGGTTGAATCGGTATCGGCAATATCGGGGGGCAAAACCAGGTCATCAGGATTGTATTTCGATGCATCTCCCCTGTTCCATGGTGTGTGTGGTTCATGTGAGCACACAAACAATGCAAAGGAACTATCGGAACGGGTCATATAATCAAGGTAAGCCTTTTTGGTGAGATCGGGTTTTACCTTATCAAAAGGAAAATTCTTTACCGGTCTTACGTGCCATTTTCCGGAGAGGCCGACACGATATCCTTCCGGCCTCAGGTAATGGACAATGCTTTTCACATCGTCATACACTTTGCTGTGGTTTGGCCATGCCCCGCTTCTTACCGGGTGCAGACCGGTGTATAACTGCATCCTCAGGGGAGCACACATTGCCACGGCAGAGTAACAGGATTTAAACCGCATGCCTTCCTCCGCAAGCGCGTCAATTGTCGGTGTAATCGAATTCTCACTGCCGTAGCATCCCACATCGCGCCGTGACAGATCATCAGCCATTATGAAAACGAGGTTGGGTTTTGGTGATTCACTTTTTGTCATACAGGATGCCAAAAACGTAAATCCCGTTACCAGTAATATCAATTTAACGAGCCGGCAGTAATTATGAAAACACATAGTACCTTATATTAATTCAGATTCAGTGACCTAAATTATAGAAAAATCAATAATTACAGCAGATTTTGTTCATTTGTTTAAAAAAGAAACCTCGTTACCATAAATAATGTAATTGCGTGTTTTAATACATGCCCTTACATAATATGTTCTCTCATCTGTCAGGCGGCTCTCCGGATCATAATTGTAAGTCTTATCTGCCGGCACATTATTATGCATAAAGACACTAAAGTCGGATATATCAGGGTCCGTATTTTCACTCCAGACAAATCCGTATTGTTCTACAGGTTCAAAACCAAGACTTATGATCCTGGCTGAAAATGTTGCCCCTCCAGTGTATACTTCCGGTTCCATTGTAATAACCAATGGATAATCTCTTTCAGTATCCGATCCGGTCTTCTCGCATCCGAGCAACATCAGAAAGCTTATCAGTGGAATAATATACTTCATATTTTAAAAGATAATTCCTGTTGACAATTGAAAGGCAGAATCATTTAGTCCGGATGATTGAGATGTTGAGAATAACAGGTTATATCTGCATTCAATTCGTATTCCTGTGTCCTTTTTTACGGGTATCTCAATACCAGCACCTGCAACAGTACCTGCCTGAAAAAATGATATCAGGTCACCGTTATTATATTTGCGGATCATAACTGTACCTGACAATCTGTTTACTTCGTATGCTGAAGCATCATTAGAAATATTAAAACCAAACTGGGGCCCGGCGATGAAATAGAATGAATTTTTTTCCTTCCAGAGTGAGTATTTAATATAAACAGGTGTTACAATCCTGGTAATATTACCATAAACTACCATATAACTGTATGGATCTGAACCACTATAATAAAGTTTGCTCCTTATTATACCAACCTCCCCAACAAGGGAATAGTTACTGGCATGTAATGGAAATTCTGCGAAAGCACCGGTATAAAAAGTTGTATTGAGAGTAAAATTGACATCCTTCAAATAGGAAAAGTCTAAACCAGGCTGAACGAATGCTCTTGAACTCACTAATCCTGCATTAATACCGAATCTTACATTAGGAAGGCGTATACTCCTGCATTCGTTATAGCCATTAATAAACTTAGCCAGATATAACTTTCTATATCTTAAATTTGACGTTAAACCATTTAGTTCAGAGCAATCAGATGTTATATCCCTGAGATAACTTTTATATGAATCTCCGGTTCTGTAATCCCACTTTGGGAGTTCGATCAATGGATAACCTTCGTTCTCAATAAAATAGGTCTCAACTCCCGCTCCCCGGTAATAGTATAAATTTATTTTCCCTTTTGTTAACCTCTGTAGAAAGACTTTTTCTGCAGAACCGTTTATTACGATGTCTTTTGAAATATAAACTCTTCCGTCTTTAAATCCGTATTCAGATACATCGTATGGAGTATATTTTGTACTATTATTCCCTTCTTTCAGGTATATAAGTGAAGAGTTGATCTGATCGCCGCCATCAATTAACTCTACATTTATCATAGCTTCACTACCAACCACAATATAACTGTTCTGCCCGCACAAAGGAACAGATGTCAAAAATAGCAGTAAAAGTAAATTGTGAAAGTAACTTCTAATAAAGAGCATAGCTTGATCCGGATAATATTACACCAATAATTGATGAAACAGAATGAACAAATTATTAACGTTATTAATATTATGGCAACCGCTTTCTGTATCAGAAAGATATCCCCACAGAGAATCCCGGTGTAATTTTCACTTGATGGATTCTTCCCCGTACATCAATGTACCTGGTACTTGTAAGTCCAAATTCATAATTAATACCGGCAAACAGATAATTATGGCCATTAATCTTATATGCCAGACCGGTTCCTCCCCGGAACAACATTATCACAGGAGCATAATGTACATCATCATACTCCTCATAGGAAGTTGTCACATCGTTAACGGTGATCTCTTTTGACCTGCCCGATTTTTCGTTAATCAGGAATTGAGCTCCTGATCCAAGCTCAAAGAAAGGAGATATCTTATTTCCTGATAATCTGTAATTAAACTGAAACAGTGAAGAGACAAAGCCTGATCGCTTGTACATCTCATTATACACTACGGTAATTCCAGTATCTTCAATATATGTACCATCATAATTTATCTTACCACCTTCCAGCATAACGTTCAGTGAAAGTCTGTCATTTACTCTGGGTAATGTAAGTTTCGCTGCAACTCCAAAAGTTGGGTATACTCCTGAGTTCAGATCAAATTCTGTATAAATCCCACCATTTTTATAATGATATGAACTTGACATGACCGATACATATGCCTGAAAACCGACTTTTAGTTTCGGTATCTCCTTAAGATAATTAATGCAATCTTCTCCTGGTCCGCAAACATAATAATGATACTCTTCCGCGATCCCTGCCAGAGATTTCTGATTAAATTCCACCTTGTTAATTTCCGGCTGAATTTCTTCACAATCGGCCAGGAACACCCTCAGTGCCCCCAGGTATCTTTTAGATTGCCTTGTGATCTCCTGCCCGGTGTTCAATACTACTGTTTTAACTTCATTTGTCAGTTCAGCAAGTTTCTCCCCCGGTTTCTCCATATAATAATGGACTTCATTTTCGTCCTTGTAATAGTAGAGATCGGCTATACCGTCGACCAGTAATTCAAGGAAGACCTTTTTTGTTCCGTCAGCTGCAGGCACCTCCCTGGAGACATAAAATTTCCCGTTCTCATACCTGTACCCGAATATATCACCCGGGTAATAATTTTCCTCCTCCGATTTTTCAGATTGTTTGAATGTACATTGTTTTGCATTCCGGATCTCGCCTCTTGAATCAATTAAACCTGTGAGGGTGTCGTACCGGTTAGTAATGACCATACCAGGTACAAAATTGGATTGCCCCGAGATGCTGTTAATTCCTGCTATCAGAAGGAGGAAAAGAAACGAAAATAAATATTTCATGATATCAGACAATTTGGTTAACGCAAAAAAGAAAATCCCACTGAAATAACCAATAGCTGTTTAAATGTTATAAAACAACAATTGATCTTTCTAAAAACAAATCTCTCTTAAAATTTCACTTGATTGAATAAGAACCTGAAATTTCACATTAATCCCATTGTCCTGCACATTGTTTATATTGTACTTTCTGCAACGGTTTTACTGTTTGTTGTTTTCTTCAGTATCCGGGTCAATGCTTTCAGCATCTTTTTCGTCCTTTTTCTCCTGATCAGGCGGTGTTGATGTTATCACTCCATATTCATCAACATAAGCTATCATATCGTCGAAACTATTCTTTGCCTCACTCTTCTTTTTCGCACGTTTCTGTTCTTTCTCCTTCCGTTTCTTTTCTTTCTTCTTTCTTACTTCTTTCTTCCCGAATGTTTCCTGTGATCTTCCCATAATAAAACTGTTTGTTTGTTATATAAACATTTCAGATCAGCTCTTTATAACAATGATGTTCAGTGGTTGACTAACCGGTAGAATGATTAGAAAAGTATTGCTAAAAATCGCGAAGCCGGATCCAGAGGTAAAGATAACATTAAATCCCCGGAAAAATAATTTATAACTGAATCATTATAAACGTACTCAATTTTCAGCCTCCATATCGGTTACCATCTCCTGTACGATCCTGGTAACTGTTCTGAAGTCAATTTTTCCGGTTCCCATCATAGGAAGTTCGTCTATCACAATGAATTGTCTCGGGAGTGCAATATTGGGTAGTTCTTCGCTCATTTTTTTAAGTATCGCCTGTTTATCCACCTCCTTTGTAACGGTAGCAACTATCGATGCACCCTTTAATTCATCGGCTACTTCAACAACACAGCATGAGACTCCTTCGGGAAGCAGTTGTTCAAGTACATTTTCCACTTTTACGAGGGATATCATCTCCCCTCCTATTTTTACAAATCTCTTGAACCTGCCCGAATGCCACAGGTATCCGTCTGAATCAATATAACCCATATCACCAGTATCATACCATCCATCCTTCAATACCTCTGAAGTAAGTTCAGGGTCACCATAATATCCTTTCATCACCAGGTCACCCTTAACCATTATCTTACCCACCACACCGGGTTTACACTCTTCGCCTGTTTCAAAATTCTCAATCCGCACCTGTGTATTCGGGATTACCTTCCCTAAACTTCCGGGCTTATTGAATTCATGTGAATTCACAGAAACCACAGGTGAGGTTTCAGTTGCACCATACCCTTCGAGAAGTGTTACTCCATGCTTCTTCATCCACCCTTCCCTCAGTGCATCAGGACATTTATCGGCACCTGCCACCATTATCCTTAGGCTCTGGAAGTCTCCTGGCTCCGATTTCTGAAGGTAGCCCCAGAAAAAGCTTGGCGTACCCACCATTACCGTAGGTTTCTCTTCCCTGGCAATATCGCAGATGGTCTGGAAATCGAGTGGGTTTGAGTAGGCCACCATTGTCATACCATAGTATAATGGGGTCCACAGGTTTACAGTAAGGCCGAATACATGGAAGAACACAAGGTTCGCAAGAATAATGTCTGTCTCATATAGTCCGATAAAATCTCCAAAATTCTTAATATTAGACACCAGATTCCGGTGGGTAAGCTGCACTGCCTTGGGATCTTTTTCGCTTCCGCTGGTAAAGAGAATGACAACCGTATCATCCTCATTTCCCTTATTTATCATCCCCAGGAGAATATTCACAGGCATTTTGCTCTTCAGGGCAGCGATCAGTTTATCACCGGTAGTAACCGATTTCATAAGGTCTTCAATCATAACCATCCCTTCCATTACCGGGCATTTAATCTTCTCAAGAAGAGCTCGGGAAGCAATAATGGTCTTAAAACCACATTTCTTCTGGGCATACTTTGCATTTGCCTCGGCACCGGTCGAATAGTTTATCATTACCGGTATACGTCCGCTCATTAGCGCAGCAACGCTCGCAAGCGTACACCCTGCCGATGTAGGGATCATAATACCTATAAATCCCTTATCATATTTTTTAAATTTTGAAGCAAGTATCAGGGCGCCTATCAGAGCCCTGGAATAGGTCACGTTGCTTTTGGTTGTCTTATCAATAATAGCAATCTTTTTTGCATGGGTCTTTGCTGTCCTGACAAACTGCTGGTGAAGTAACATACGAGTTGGTTTAAATTATTGTTGTGGTCAATACTGCAGCAATATAAGAAAATTGATCTAATAAAAAAGATGTTGGTTAAAAGTAATGGCACAGGGCACGGGGCACAGGGCACAGGGCACGGGGCACAGGGCACAGGGCACAGGGCATGGGGCACAGGGCACAGGGCACAGGGCACGGGGCACAGGGCACAGGGCACGGGCTG
>JBJKPH010000358.1:0-2639 GCA_046706585.1 Bacteroidales bacterium
TCCTTGAGCAGTTTGAATTCCCCTTCGAGTTGGTTTTTCCCAAGACTCTTGATAATGAGGATCTGAATAAGAAGTTCGATGTACTTGTTTTTGTATCAGGTGCGCTTCCCAGAGGCACGTCAAGGTCATTCCAGGGAGGCAGGGGTCCCGATCCGGAATCAATACCTGAGGAGTACCGTGACATGCTGGGCTCAATAACTTCTGAAACTACCATGCCAAGGCTTATTGAATTTATGAAAAACGGTGGAACGATCGTAACTATCGGCAGTTCTACCAGTATGGCAGAATTTGCAGGTCTCCCGGTATCAGACCATATTGTCGATTCGGAAGGCAACCACCTATCTTCAAGTGACTATTATATTCCCGGTTCAATACTCCAGGTAAGGGTAAATACCGATCTTCCTGTAGCCTATGGCACTGAGGAGAGAACCGATGTTTTCTTCGATAACAGCCCGGTTTTCAGACTGAAGCCTGAAGCCGACCACGAAGGTGTCGAAACTATTGCATGGTTCGATAGCGACAGGGCTCTGAGAAGCGGATGGGCCTGGGGACAGGACAGGCTTTACGGAGGTGTGGCAATGGCAGATGCTAAAGTAGGTAAAGGCAATCTTTACCTTTTCGGACCTGAAATATTATTCAGGGCTCAGCCTCACGGCACATTTAAATTCTTCTTTAACAGTCTGTTCCTGGGCGGTTCGAACGATGCCAGCCTGAAATAGCCTCATACCGTATATGTAATGTTGGTCGGGATCTCCGGATCCCGACCATAATATTTATAGGGTTCTACCTGTATCCAAGGGCTGCATAACCAACCCAGTGGCAGTCGGTTGCAATAGCAGTGCGGCCCATTCTGATATCATCAACAGGGATATGATCGCGTGTAATGCTGGTCGAGTATCCAACCAGTTCGCCATTCAAAGGCTTTGAACCGTTAAGGTAATAGGCAGTATACAATGTTGTCGGTACACAATACCTTCCGCACCAGGTCCAGATATAATTATGAAAATCATCCGGATCAAGAGTATACTTACTGAATAACCTGAAATTATCAGGGCCTACCTCACCACGCAGGCAATTATCGATTATCTCGTGTTCGTAATCCCTTGCTTTCTGGTTGCCTGCATCATCGCAGCCAAAGAATGCCCTGTCTATACCACCCCAGTCTTCATTACCGTAATGAACTGCGTCGGTTGTAACAACAATTGCGTAATCTTTGCCCCACTCCCATCCTCTCTCTGAGGTAACCTTCTGAATTGCATCAGCCAGGGCATGTCCTACATTCTGCATCCTGTCAGGATCCATAGCCGGCACAAGTATGGGAACTATGTTTACATCACGGTCGAAATACTGCAGAAAGGGAATCATCGACTCAACCGAATGTTCCGATACGTGCAAAGTATCACTTATAATTGCATAGCCATCCTTCAGCAGATCATACAATTCCTCCCTGACCGGTGAAACAGGAACATCCTTCCATGGGCCTTTCCAGTGTGAGAATGTATCAAACACCAGAGATCCTTCTATCCCCATCCCGGCAGCATAGTGAGCAACTCCTATTAGTATAAGGTTCGGGGCCTTTACATTACTAAGCAGTTCAGGATACAATGTACCAACGTAAGTATAGTCGTCATGCGGACATATGGCCATTTTCCATGGCTCTCCCCCGGGTTCAGACCACCCTTTTCTGTCGAGTCTTGCCATAAGGCTGTCCATCTGCCATGCATACTGGGCAAAACCTACTGTGTCTTTCAACGGTCGTACACTGTATTCTTTACTTTCGACACCCGACCGGCCTGAGCATCCTGCCAGAAGAAGCACAACAGCAGTAACCGTTACAGCAATTAAAATCAGATTTTTCATAATATATTCTTTAAAATTCTCCATAAATTTACACTAAATACCCGTTTTCTCGGGTCAAGTTGATATCTTGGATAACAAAAAAAGAAAAAGATGCCGAAACCAACAAGAAGGAAGTTCATAAAAGATGTTACAGCAATGATGGCAGCAGCCACCGTTGCCGATATTACACATGTAGCAAAAGCAATCGGGACAATGCCGCATTCCAAAGGGTCATTCCCCGGAAACAGCCCGCTTAACACTTTCGTGGGCATTCAGATGAGTCCGCATACGATGCTGGAGGAAGGTATTGATAACTGCCTCGACCTTATCAGTTCGAAAGCCGGTGTAAATGCAATATTTCCCTATAGTCACGCATTCCACACATCATCACTGGGCAAGCCGGTCCGTGACCTTGCTAAGGATCACGGCATAGTACCAAGGGATCTGAGGAATAAATTGCCTGCGGTATGGGTACGCCATGATGATAAATACTTTTCGGATACTCCACTACGTATCAGAAAAACCAATCCTGACCTGGAATACGCAAGTAATGATCTTTTCAGGGAGGTCAGGGAACCGGCAAACAAAAGAGGAATTAAAGTGTTTGCAAGAATTCTGGAGAGCTCAGGAAGACATATCGAGAACTTTGATACCGTGCTTACTGAAGATGTTTACGGGAAACCGGGAAGGCAGGCATGCTGGAGCAATCCCGGATACATCAATTTCTGGAACGACCTGGTTGATGATATGTTCCATAATTATGATCTAGACGGTTACCAGAGGGGAGCAGAGCGAATGGG
>JBJKPH010000359.1:0-7563 GCA_046706585.1 Bacteroidales bacterium
CCTGTGACTAGTTCAAAGGAAGGCCTGTCGACAACCTTAAAGTGAAGCCAGTTGTCAATAAACCAGGGTCTTCTGTCGAGCCCGTATGCTAGCATCGGATCATAACTGAATCGCCCTTTTATAAGAGATAATGAAGCTATAACAGCAGGTTTGCCAAGAGAAAAGGCAGGTATGGTGGCAATACCATTGCTATTGAAACTTAAACTTGCATTTGTTGACAAATGAGATGCAGAACTATCCTGCGGTTCAGCGGCAAAAATTGTTGTTGTGATCAGAAACAGGAAAATACAGAGGAGTAATCTCATTTTGAAGGGATTATTTTGTTAATGACAAATTAAACAAATTCTCTGTTAATAAAATTAAAGATTTACGGTAATAAATATCAAAAAATTAATTCAATGATACTAATTAATCCTTCTTATTTTTCTTTGAATATTTAGTTTTTTTATTCTTTTTGAATGACGAATTTCTGTTCTTATGTTTCTTTTTACTGTCAGAAATAACAGGAAGCCTGCCTATACTTTCAGGAAGTTTTAAAAGCTGTATCCTGCTGTTAATCAGTCTCTCTATTTTTCTGAGCCGGAATGTCTCATCGGGTGTGACCAGCGTAATTGCTTCACCCCTGGCATTAACACGTGCGGTGCGTCCTACACGATGAACATAATCTTCAGGATCTCCGGGAACATCAAAATTAACAACAAGGTTTATCTCCTTGATATCGATGCCACGACTCATTACGTCAGTAGCAACGAGTATCCTTATTTTACGGGCTCTGAAATTTCTCAGCACCTCTTCACGCTGACTTTGTTCCAGGTTGGAAGAAATACCTTTAGAGAAAAAACCGTCCCTGTCGAGTGATCTTACAATGTCGGTAACCTTCCTTTTGGTTGATGTGAAAATGATGATACTATCGTAATGTTGCCTGTCGGAAAGAATATATGAAAGGACTTTTACCTTTTGCTCCTCATGTATAAAACATATTTTCTGGTCGACACCTTCTGCCGGAGTTGAAACAGAAAGTGATATTTCAACCGGATTACGGAGTATTTTTTGTGCAAGCTGCCTGATAGAAACTGGCATTGTTGCACTGAACATAAGAGTCTGGTAATTATCAGGCAGGTAAGAAATGATTGTCTGGATATCCTCAATAAAACCCATGTCGAGCATCCTGTCAGCTTCATCAAGGACCAGATGCTTCAGGTTATTGAAGCTTATATTATTCATTTTCAGATGAGACAATAATTTCCCGGGAGTTGCAATAACAATATCCGCTCCGTTTTTAAGGGCCGCTTTTTCAGTTTCCCAGTCATTCCCGTCACCTCCACCGTAAACTGCTATGGATTCCGCATTAATAAAATAAGAGAAACCCTGAATTTGCTGTTCGATCTGAATTGCCAGTTCCCTGGTGGGTACAATAATCAGGGTATCGATAGTATTTCCTTTGGATTTAATAAGCTTATTCAGGACAGGAAGAACAAATGCCCCCGTCTTTCCTGTGCCTGTCTGCGCACATGCAATAAGATCCCTGTTTTCAAGAATTACAGGTATGACCTTTTCCTGCACAGGTGTTGCATCCTCAAACCCCATATAGGAAATAGCTTCGAGGAGTTTATCTTCAAGCCCCAGTTCAGCAAATTTCATCCGGGACTAAAAAAATGTGATTAGTAATTTTTCCGGTTATGACCATATTAACAGTTTTTCCATCATGGTGCAAAAATACCAATAAAAAGATGATTTTTTCAAAATGAAGTAAAGTCTGTTTAAGAAAAAACAGAAATGGCGACCGGAATATTTATAACTTGTTATCAGACAGTAGCAGACACGGAAAAAACTTTATTACCCAAGCGGCAGTGTAAAATAAAAGACAGACCCTTTACCCGGTTGAGAGGAAAGCCATATTCTTCCTCCCAGGGCCTCTATATATGCACGTGAAATTGATAATCCAAGGCCGGTTCCTTCATAACGGCGAGTTGAATTGCTTTCAACCTGGAAAAACCGGTCAAAAACATAGTCCTGAAATTCCTTCTCTATCCCAATGCCGGTATCAGCAACATAAAATTCAAGTTCAGTGCCCCTGTTTACATATCCGAATTCAATACGGCCTCTTTTTGTGAACTTTACGGCATTTGAAAGCAGGTAACCGAGCACCTGGGTTACCTTGTACGGATCTGAAACAATGTATGCATCAGGGTCATCAAGACCTGTAGCAAGACCAAAGTCAATTTCCTTTTCACCAGTAGCACTGTAGAACCTGTTAAATACCGAATTCAGTTTTTCATTTATATTGAATTTCTCCCAGTTTATTTTGAGATTTCCGGACTCAATATTTGATATTTCCACAATATCATTAAGAATCTCAAGAAGATGATCAGAACTTCTTAAAATTATGTCAGCCAGGCGCTGATTATCAGCACTTTTATCAACAGACTCAGTAAGAAGTGAAGAGAACCCGACAATTGCGTTTAGCGGGGTCCTTATTTCATGCGAGATATTGTTCAGAAAAGCACTTTTAAGCCTGTCTCCTTCTTCCGCCCTGAGCCTGGCTTTCTCTAGAAACAGTATGCTCTGTTTCCTCCTGTCAATATCAAAAAGTATACCGTAAGATCCGATTATTTTGCCGGTTTCCGGATCTTTAAGAGGCAAAGAGCTGTCTTCAATCCATTTTTTCCTGCCGTCAGGAAGGCATAAAAGTACTTCAGCCCTGTAGCTCTTAATATCTCCGTTTATAAATTTATAGCGGGATTCAATAATGTCAGAGGTAATACCTTCCTGCAGAGGAACAATTTCCTCTATCATATTATTGAAAACCTTTTCAGTAAAATCTTCGGGCTTAATTCCAAGAAGTTGATTTATACCTGACCCCATATTAAGGTAAAAACCCTCTCCAATCACGGGCCCGAAGATTAACTGAAAAGGAACGCCATCCGCATTCTCAATTGCCTGAAAAAAGTCAACACCTGATCTTTCCAATTCTCCTACCTCATTGATTTTACTATCAACATTTATAACATCAGGATATTTATTATAGCTCATACTGAAATTGTTATATCAATATCACTGCATCAAAAAAAATAGTTACATGTTCTGTTTCTTTCATTAATTGAAATAAACAAAACAGGCTTTTTCAATCCCTTACATATTTAATACATAACATATGAAGGAATTTTATGAGTTTATAGGAATAGGGTCCGAATTGTTACCATAAAAAACAGAAAAAAATCAAAAAAAAATATTTTTTTGCCCGTTTGTTTTATAACAAGCAGACAGATAAGTTTTTATGATCAAAAAAATAGTCGCCTTTACTTCACGAGTGAATATTGATGGAAAATTATACCAGTTATATGTAATTTCTCTTGGTCAATTAAAAAAAAACAATATTTTTGAAATTGTAATACAACTGTTCTTAAACAAAACAGTGTGAAAGAGTATACCGACAACGAAATAATTGAATGCCTGAGAACACGTCAGAGCTATGTGGTAAAATACCTGTCAGACAGATATTTACCAATGATACGCCTTATGGTTTTTCAGATGGGAGGAACAATGGAGGATGCAAAGGATGTTTTCCAGGACGGTCTTATAATTATGCTTGAAAAAATCGACAGTGATGATTTCATTCTGACCTGCAAATTCAAAACATTTCTGTATGCCGTATGTGAGAATCTGTGGAAATCTGTTCTTGACAAACGACAGGCTGCAGTAAACTATTTTTCACGCAGAAACGAAGATGAATTTGATTCTGATTTTTCAGAAATACATGACAACAGGGTATACGAAGAAATATTCTATGAAGTTTTTGACACACTGGATCCTGCCTGTCAGAGGATTCTTAAGCTTTACTGGGAAGAGATGACCCCGGATCAGATTGCAGAAAAGCTGGGTGTGACAAACGGCTATGTTCGTAAAAAAAAGTCGGAAGCCCAGGCTCAGCTTGTTTCAAAAATTAAACAACATCCTGCATACAGGGAAATAATGAAAGCAGAAGGAATTGGCAGCGGTTAATTTGCAACACCAATAACTAAACCGGATCAAGAATATTTTAAAAGGCACAGCAATTTAACAGAGATGGACAGCGAACAGGAAAATACTATTGGAATGAATAACAGGTCATGGAGGGATGCCTGGAAGGCCTCCGGAAATGATACTCTGTTCAGCGATAATGATATGGCTTTGTTTGAGATGACAGGCGTCTGTACAAGAGCTCTCAGCGACCTTGACGAGGTAAGAAATGATCCGGCACTTACGGGTGCAAAAAAAGAAGCCGGGAAAATAGTTACTGATTTTAAATCACGGGCTGAGAAACTTGAGGCAAATGAAAAGTTCATAGCCGAGGTTCTTTCGGAAACTGTTGAAAACAGGAACATGCTTGAAGAGATAAAGAAAATTAAACTTGAGATAAACGAAAAGCAGATCAATGAATTAACTGCCGACTGGGTTAAGGAGTGGCATGAAAACAGGCAAAAGGGTGCTGCCAAAGAAGAGAAAAAGAAAGAAATACGCAATTTTATTACAAGTTCACTGGAAACAGAAGAACCTTATGAAAATTACAATTTAAAAACTTCAGGCAGAGATGAAGATGAAATAATCAATAAGAAGGATAAAAAACCTGTCAGGAAACTGTCAGTAAAATATATTTCCTTCAGCGCTGCAGCTGCTATTGCCCTGTTATTTGTTATTAAAAGCCTGTTGCCCTCTGCCGGACCTGATAAGCTATACGATAAATATTACAGGCCTTTTAATATAGTATCGCCGGTAACGCGAAATGCAACTGAAGGTAAAAACCTGCTTGGTGAAGCAATTAATAAGTATAAGAGTGGCGATTTCAGGAGTGCTTCAGCTACTTTTTCAGCAATAGCAGATGCTGATACAACTCTTGTTGCACCCCGGTTTTATTTTGCCATGTCGGAGATGGCTGCAGGTAAGTATAAAGAAGCAATCACTTTACTTACATCTGTTGTGGCAAAAGGGGGTCAGTACAGTAAGGAAGCTGACTGGTACCTTGGACTGGCGTATTTAAAGAATGGCGATACAAAAAAAGCACGGGACTGTTTTATATCGTTATCGGAATCCCCTGGTTTCTACAGTGAGCGTTCCGGAAAACTTTTACGTCGCCTTAAATGACTTATAAGATAAATAACACCAGCAGCCAGTCCCAACATCAGTATCGCGATCACAATTTTCTGCCTGCCCGTTATTACGGGTGAATTATCTCCAATAACTTCATAAGCAGCCCAGTAAAAAGGATCTGTGTAAACCGGCGGATTATTGCTTATATAATCCAGCTTTGCCAATCGCAGGGCCTCATCCTTTGATTTTCCTTGCTCAAGATAGGAATAAAAACCTTCCATAATCTTTTCACTGGTTTCATCGTTTACGTCCCATGACGTTCTGACAACCGATGATGCGCCCGCCAGAATAAATCCACGTGCAAGACTCATTAATCCTTCACTATGGTATAAAGTACCAGTACCTGAATTACAGGCACTGAGTACAACCATTGGAGACACAATCCTGCTCAGACTGATTTCATAGTTGTATAAACGGCCGTTGCTATCGGTACTGTCGGGCGAAAAAATAAGATATGAGTATTTGGAATTTGAACTGTCAGTTGATGAGTGCATGGCAAGATGTAAAATAGCCCCTTGTTCCATTTCCTTCCTGAAATTGGATACCGTTGCATTACTGCCTGTATACTTCCTCCCTCCCATAATTTTAACAACTTCATTGATTTCATCCTCTGCTCCTTTAAGTTCATCAAGGTTACTCACCTTACCAGGTGCCAGATCATAATCCGGGGAAAATGCTGCAATTTTTTCCTTACGAGAAAGACTGACTGGTTTTTTAGTGATAAGGGATGAGACATATCTGTATGAAATTGCATATTTGCTAATCAAATAATCCAGACCCTCGTAATCGGTTACGCTACTACCGGGATTTTTCATAAGGAAAGCATCAAATGGCAGCCATGAAATTTCTTCATCGGGAATTATTACAAGCCTGTCACCTGAAAATTCATTATACACCGGAACAATTAGTTTCTGATACATATATGACAGGGCAGCCGTTCTGGATCTAAACAGCTCACCGGCCGTTGTGCCTGACATGCCGGGTCCGGACCAGTCCTTCAGGATGCCGGCATTAACGGTGAATACTGAATCAATTTTCTCCTCTTTATATGATATGCTGTTCCTGTTCAGCACAAAAATATACACAGTCCTCTTTCCTTCTTCTGCTTTATTGCTTACAAGGTAATCAATTACCGTTTCCTTTTTCCCCAGGTGCTTCATAATCTGTTCAGCAGTTACGGGAACGGTTCGCTCTATGAGCTCATGGTATTGAGGATATTTATCATTTATATATTCTTCTGTCTTTTCAAGTTCCCTGTTCATATCAAAAAGAGCGTCCTTCCACATTGTTATTTTTTTATTGTCGGGATCTTTTTTTCTCTCCTCCTGCTGGATGAGGTAGTTGTATGCCGAAATGTTTCCTGAGAGATTATTATGACGCCTTCTGATCGAGTCTGGTATTGCCGAAGCATAAAAAAGCTCGTTCTGAGTGATCTCATTCCTCAGAACCGCCGCTTTGGATTTTTGAACAATGCTGTACATATATTTTATATCCCTGGCATCCCCGGTGATCCGGTATAAATCTTCTGCCATCTGTACTGCAAAAAAATATGTTTCCTTTTCATTTTGGGAAAGGTAAATGCGGCTCTCCTCAGTGGGGTAATTGTTTCTTATCCGGTCTATAAGCTGGAGGGCAAGATCCATAGTGGCCACCCCTGTCCGGAAATCCTTTAATTTTTTCTCATCATTCTTCTGTTGACCCGCGAGGACTTCAAATGCCCTGGCTTTGCTTTTCAGGTTATCGAGAAGGCTTATATCGAAGATAGATGAATCTGCAGGAGGATTTGAATATACCGATGTATCGTTGAAATTCCGGACTATTGAAATAAGTGATTTCTGATAATACCTGAGTGCCGAGTCACATTTTTTTTCTTCAAGGAAATCATCTCCTATGTGCTTGTAAGCTAAAGATGTAAAAGGATGCTTGGAACCATAATTATCAAGGCATATTCCAAGAGCTTTGCGATGTACAGCCATTGCCTCATTTAAACGCTGTTGGTCTCTTAGAAAGATACCATAATCAAAATAAGCATCTGCAAGTCTGTAATAATTTTGACCATATTCATTAATAAAAGTGGAGATGCTTTTATGATAATATTCTTCTGCAAATTTTGCTTCATTTGTTTTGGAAAGATTCTTAGCAATATTCAAATAAACTAACGAAAGTCTGCTCAGATTATATCTGGTCTTGAGATAAGCACTCTTGTCAAAATATTCTTCAGCAGATGAATATTTCCCCATTTCGTAATATACAATACCAATATTTAAAAATGCAGCTGACAGGTTTTGAAAGTATATTTTATCTTTGTTACTTTCAATGTTTTGATAGATTCGAATTGCTTTTTCATAGTAATCAATAGCGAGGCTATAAGATTTCTTCATATCATAAATAAAAGCTCTATTTATATATATGTCAGCTAAAGTCTGATTAGAAATG
>JBJKPH010000360.1:0-1865 GCA_046706585.1 Bacteroidales bacterium
GGTTATAGGAGGAAATGCAAATATCCCCGCATATGGGATAGAAAATGAAAATATTACAAAAGAGCTTAAATTATTCAACCTCGGTTTTCATGTTACCCTCGGAACAGAATATTCGCTTGGAGGGACCACTGCACTGTGCTTCGGTTTGGGATATGAAGATAATATTCTGGATGCTACAAAAGACTACACTGATCAGGCTTCAGACAAGATAGGGTATAAATTGATCAGGTTCAGGATAGGCCTGAATTTTTAGACTTGACAGAATTATGAAGATATCGGTTGCACAGCTGAATTTCCATGTTGGCAATTTTGAAAGCAACAGGAATAAGATCCTTGGGGCAATGCGAAAGGCAAAAGAGCAGGGATCCGATCTTGTTGTATTTTCTGAACTTGCCATACCGGGTTATCCTCCATATGACCTGCTCGAGCATCGTGAGTTCATCGATAAATGCTACTCAGCCATCGAAGATATAGCTGCAGAAACCACAAGCATATCTGTACTTATTGGTGCTCCGTCTGTTAATAACAGCGGCAGTGGAAAGAATCTTTATAATTCGGCATTCTTCCTTACCGGGGGTAAGGTTGCAGAAATATTCAATAAAAGTCTTCTTCCCACTTACGATATTTTTGACGAATACAGGTATTTTGAACCAAACCGTCAATTCAGACTCCTGGAGTTCATGGGCAGGAAGATAGCGGTGACAATCTGCGAGGATATGTGGGATGAACAGGGCTTCGATCATGAATTCAGCAGTTCAAGGCTTTACAACATCTCCCCGATGGATGAACTGGCAAAACTTTCACCTGATCTTATCATAAACCTTTCAGCTTCTCCTTTCTCGGCAAGGAGGATCGGGGAAAAAAGAAGGATATTTACGCAAAAGGCACAGAAACACAAACTTCCCCTTATTACGGCCAACCAGGTGGGAGGTAACACCGAACTAATTTTCGAAGGCGGCTCAATGGTAATTGATCCCCGTGGAAAAGTAATCGATTATATAGACGCATTCACGGAAGATATCCGTACTTATGAATTCGATCGTCTGTTGCATGGAACCGATAGCGAACATCCCTTCCCTGAAGGAAATACAGGGATGATCCATGATGCCCTGGTAATGGGTATCAGGGATTACTTTAACAAGATGGGATTTAAGTCAGCCATCCTGGGATTATCAGGAGGGATCGACTCAGCCGTCGCACTCTGCCTTGCTAACGAAGCTCTGGGAAATGAAAACCTGAGGGTCCTTCTTTTGCCCTCAATGTACTCATCTGAACACTCTGTAAATGATGCAGTAAAGCTGGCCGGAAATCTCGGTGTGAAATATGAAATAATTAATATCAGTGAAATATTTTCATCGGTGACCGAAGCATTGAAAAATGTCAACAAAGGGATGAAAGAGGATGTGACCGAAGAGAATATACAGGCAAGGATCAGGGCTGTTCTCCTGATGGCAGTATCAAACAAGTTTGGAAATATCCTGCTCAATACATCAAATAAAAGTGAGGCTGCAGTGGGCTACGGAACCCTGTACGGAGATATGGCCGGGGGTCTGTCGGTGCTTGGTGATGTATATAAAACAGACGTATACCGCCTGGCCGGATATATAAACAGGGACAATGAAATAATCCCCATAAACACAATAACAAAACCACCATCGGCAGAATTGAAACCCGGACAGAAAGACAGTGATTCACTCCCTGATTATGATATTCTCGACGATATTCTATACCAGTATATCGAACTACAGAAACCTGCCGGCGAAATTTCCGGTAAAGGTATCTCCGGGGATCTCGTAAACAGGGTGGTCTCGCTGATTAACCATAACGAATATAAAAGGTTCCAGGCGCCTCCTGTACTCAGGATC
>JBJKPH010000361.1:0-2982 GCA_046706585.1 Bacteroidales bacterium
CTTGAGTACAGTATTATTTCATACCAGAATTCAGGAGATTCTCCGTACGGGGATAAAACAAGTGTTGTAGGCTATAACGCGATTGCTGTTACTGAAAAAGAATCCGGAAATACAGAGCCGGAAAACAGTGATAAAAATTTCTTTCTCACCAAAGATGAACAGGAGCAACTGTTACACCTGGCCCGGGAAAATATACGTTCACAACTTTTTGATGGTAAAAAGTCAAACTTCTCAGCAGCAGCATTTCACGGAACTCTCTCTGAACATCTGGGTGCGTTCGTGACCCTCAATATGAATAACCGGTTAAGAGGATGCATAGGCATATTCATGCCATCGGATCCTCTCTGTAAGGTGGTTTTCGAGATGTCGGAGGCTGCTGCCTTTCATGATTCAAGGTTCCGTCAGCTAAGCAGGGAGGAATATGACAGTATCTCTATCGAAATATCAGTTCTCGGTCCACTGAAAAAAATAAACAATATTGACGAAATAGTGCCCGGCAAACATGGGGTCTATATTGTAAAGGGAGGTCACTCAGGGACATTTCTTCCACAGGTTGCTGAAGGAAGGAACTGGAGTGTGGAAGAGATGCTCGGATATATATCAAGAGATAAAGCAGGACTTGGCTGGGAGGGTTGGAAGGGTGCAGATATCTATATCTATGAAGCCTTTGTTTTCGGGGAGGAGAAATAGACGCGTATGTCAGATATCATGACCACTGGAATCTTTTCCTGCCTACAGTATAAGGGGAAGCTTGCGACAAGCAAAATTTTTATTATTTTCAGGAACTGTAATCCTTTACTATTGCATAAACACGACAATGATAGTGCCTTCAATAGTTAATTATGGAATCTATATTACAGATATAATTTTTTAGAATAATCGGATAGGAGATCATTGTATGGCGACAGTACAGGATAATATCAGGGGAAAAGACGAAGATCGAACCCCTGCTGAACTGAAAAGTTATTATTCGAAACTTGAGGGATGGATCTCGATCGTTATCAACACCATTCTTGCTGTCATAAAATACTGGGCAGGGATAGTATCAGGATCAGTAGCTCTTATCGCTGATGCATGGCACACCCTTTCCGATACAATAAGCTCGGTAATAGTAATTATCGGGGCAAAGATATCTGCCAAGCCTGCCGATGATAAACATCCTTTCGGACATGGTCGCTTCGAATTCATATCCACCTTTATCATTGCCGTGCTTCTTTTTGTGGTGGCATACAGTTTTGCAAGAGAATCGGTGGTGAAACTTATAAACAGGGAACAGGCACATTATGGCCTTTCAGCATTACTGGTAACTATTGGTTCGGTATTAATGAAGGAGGTGCTGGCACAAATAGCATTCTTCTGCGGCAAGAGATCAGGGTCATTAACCCTGAATGCCGACGGCTGGCACCACAGGTCTGATGCCATTTCGTCACTTATCATACTTGTCGGAATTATCATGGGGAAGCATGTTTGGTGGGTCGACGGTGTGCTTGGTATTGCTGTAGCCATTCTCATTGCCTGGACTGCCTACAGATTTACGTCAACAGCAATCAGTGCAATGCTTGGTGAGGAGCCCGACAAAAAACTTCTCAACAGGGTAATGGAGATAGCAGGGGAGATAGCAGGGGAAGGATCGAACGCTCACCACTTCCATTTTCATGATTACGTTACACACCAGGAACTTACATTTCACCTCAGGCTGAACAGAAATCTTAATATTGATCAGGCTCATGCCACAGCCACAAGGATTGAACAGAAAATATTCGATGAGCTGAATATCAATGCCACCATACATATTGAACCGATAAACTGAAAGAGATGGATGAAAGGAGCGCGAGGGAAAGGATAGAAAGGCTGAGAGAGGAAATTGAGAAGTATAACAGGGAGTATTACATCGAAAATTCTCCCTCTGTTTCTGATTTTGAGTATGATATTCTTATGAACGAGCTTGAAACACTCGAAATAAGGTTTCCCCAGGTTGCATCGGACAATTCACCAACCAGGAGGGTGGGAAGCGACCTTACAAGGGAATTTGTGCAGATCGAACATTCATACCCCATGCTGTCACTGGGAAATTCATACAACGAAGAAGAGATCAGGGATTTTGAAAGCAGGGTGTCAAAACTTATCGGTGAGACTTTTACCTGGGTATGTGAATTAAAGTATGACGGTGCATCTATCAGTCTGACATACGAAAACGGACGGCTTGCCAGGGCTGTAACCCGCGGCGACGGAACGGTGGGTGATGATGTAACAGCTAATGTCAAAACCATTATGAGCATACCTCTTTCCTTAAGCGGAATGTCGGTACCGTCAGAATTTGTAATCAGGGGTGAGATATACATGCCCCGTGATGGTTTTGAAAAGATGAACAGCCAGAGGGAGAAAGATGGTGAATCAAAATTTGCCAATCCCAGGAATGCAGCAGCAGGAACACTCAAACTACTTGATCCTTCTATAGTTGCCACCCGTCCGATGGACTGTTTCCTCTATTATATGCTTGGTGAGGAGCTTCCTTCCGACAGTCATTATGAGAACATGCAGAAAGCCAGGGAATGGGGTTTCAGGGTGCCTCATGAGATGAGGAAATGCAGGACTATCGATGAAGTACTGGCTTATATAAATGAATGGGATATAAAACGCAGGGAGCTCAATTTTGATATAGACGGGGTTGTAATCAAGGTCGACTCAGTAAGGTTACAGGAAGAACTCGGTTTCACTGCCAAAACGCCCAGATGGGCAATAGCATACAAGTTCAAGGCTGAAAGAGCATCAACAAGGCTTATTTCTGTTTCATACCAGGTAGGAAGAACAGGATCAATTACGCCTGTGGCAAACCTTGAACCCGTTCACCTGGCCGGAACTACGGTAAAAAGGGCATCACTGCATAATTATGATCAGATCAGGCTGCTAGACCTTCACGAGAATGATATGGTCTTTGTTGAGAAAGGAGGTGAGATAATACCTAAGATTGTGGGAGTCGAC
>JBJKPH010000362.1:0-11479 GCA_046706585.1 Bacteroidales bacterium
CCGTTATAGGTGCTGCATATACTTGGATGATTGTGTGTGCAGTCGAAACATGTTCCGCAGTTAGGTGCCGAATTAAATACTATCCTGTCACCTTTCTTAAACTTTGTCACACCTGGGCCTGTTTCCAGAAATATTCCTGATCCTTCGTGACCAAGTACAACAGGCATGTTGAACTTAGAGTCACCGGTTATGAAGTTCCAGTCACTGTGACATATGCCTGCTACCTTAACCTCAACGAGTAATTCTTTCTCCTTAGGGGGATCCAGTTCAAGCTCCTCTATAGTGAATCCTTTATTGGTTTCATATACTACTGCTGCCTTAGTCTTCATATATCTGATATTTTATTACTGTAATGATAGTCGATAGACATCTAAATACCAAGGATATTTTGCAACTGATGCCATATAACATCCCACCAAAAGCAATAACCCGTCTGACCATCGTCAGGGATAGATTTGTCTCCCTTTGTTAGGGCCGATTTGCAATCCGGACCACTACTATAAGTCGCAGATTCGGAGATCTGCGACAACAAAAAAGAACGTTGGTCCGGATCTCCGAATCCGGACCTTTGATTACATCCCCACATTGCAAATCAACCTTTATTTCTTATTTTTATGACTGATCTGCCCGGTCTGATTACCAGTATCAGGGTAGAAGAGAATACTATAACTATAAAAAATGATAGAATGAACAAGTGGTATTTCCCTGTTTTGACAACTCTTTTTTTAGCGGGCTGCACAGGTGGCGGACAGCATAGCTCAGTAAAGCCGGTGGAAGATATACTTCCGGCTTCGGTAACCATCAACGATTCTTTCTGGTCACCAAGGATTGAAAACAATTACAAGGTATCTGTACCTGATATGCTTGATGTTTATGCTCGGTCAGGACAGGCACCAAACGGTAAACTGATTGAAGCAGTAGGGTATATCCTTCAGGTAAATGATGATCCTGTTTTGCAGGCTAAGGCCGACAGTGCGATTGAAAAAATGATACCAGTGGTACTGCCCGATGGCACACCACGCAAATGGCAGAGGTTACTCGACGGAGAGATGTACTCAGCAGGACATTTTATGGAGGCTGCTGTAGAGTATTACAGGGCAACTGGCAGCCGGAGGATGCTTGATGTTGCAATTACTCTGGCCGACGATATCGATAATCAGTTTGGTCAGGGTAAGAGGATTGATGTTTCACAGCACGAAGAGATAAAGATCGGGTTACTTAAGCTGTACGGGCTGACCGGTGATGAGAAATATATGAAGCTGGCAAAATTCTTCCTCGACGAGCGCGGTTATCCTCATGAGGGCCACCCGTTGTACGGCGAGTACGCACAGGATCATAAGCCTGTTGTAGAACAGGAGGAGGTTGTGGGACATACCGTTAGGGCAACATATCTCTATACACCACTGGCCGAACTGGCAGTAATAACCGGTGATCCTTCCTACATCAGGGCATCAGATAACCTGTGGTCGGATGCAACCGGCAAAAAAACCTTTATAACAGGTAGTATAGGCAGTTATCGTGACCACGAGGATTACGGGGAACCATATGACCTGCCGAATGCCAGTTGCTGGAACGAGACATGTGCCTCCATAGGTAGCATCTTCTGGAACCAGCAGATGTTTTCGCTCCACCGCGATGCCCGGTATATTGATATGATGGAGAAAATACTCTATAACGGGTTCCTTTCAGGCGTGTCGCTCGATGGTTCAAAATATTTCTACCAGAACCCTCTCAAATCGTTTGGTAATTTTGAGCGTCAACCCTGGTTTGGCCCCAACTGCTGTCCGCCCAATGTTGTAAGGATGATGGCTTCTCTCGGGAAATATATTTATGCAAAAAGTGATAATGACTTTTATGTAAACCTCTTTGCCGGAAGTGAATACTCAACAAGTGTGGATGGAACAAAGTTATTGCTGAAGCAGGAGACGGCCTACCCCTGGAATGGAGAGGTAAAGATATCTGTTGAGCCTGATGATGAAGTGTCATTTACATTGTTTATCAGGATTCCCGGTTGGACAGGGAATGAAGCAATGCCCGGCGGACTCTACAGTTTTGTTGATCAAAGCACAGGTAAGGTTACAATGGAAGTAAATGGTGAGAATGTTAAGGTGGAACCCGTGAAGGGTTATGTTCCCCTTAAAAGGAAATGGAAGAAAGGTGATGTGGTTGAACTCTACCTGCCTATGGAGGCCCGGCTGATAAAAGCCGATGAGAGGGTCCCCGATGATGCAGGTATGGTGGCAGTGCAGCGCGGACCACTGGTATACTGTGCCGAAGAGACAGATAATGAGGATGATATATGGAAGCTTGTGGTTCCTGAAGGTACATCTTTCAGCGAACTTACAGGCGATGATCTGCCAGGTATTGTCAAGCTGGAGGGTGAGGTTGAGAAAGCTGACCGTGACAATGCAGGAAAAATAGTGGTCACAGGTGAAAGCAGGCTGGTGATGGTTCCTTACTATGCCTGGGCTAACCGTACCATTGGCAGAATGAGTGTTTGGCTGGCAGGTAATTTGTCGAAAGTTGTTGCAGAGCCTGCTCCGTCAATAGCTTCAACAAGCACAGTGAGATCGTCATGTGGTACAGGCAGCCTTGAGGATAATTATCCGGGAGGGAACGTACCAACCATAGCAAAGCGGTTTTATCCCAGGTCGCAATCGGGTAGCGCAGGCTTTTCAGCCCTGTATGATGAAGTTACTCCTGTTAATTCAATGGACGGATCATCAACCTATTTTGCCATGAGACCTGCCGAAGGTAACCATGCATGGGTAGAGTATGATTTCAGTGAACCTGCGGAGATAAGCTCATCAGATGTATACTGGAAGGATGATAAGCAATACTGTCAGGTACCTGAATCATGGAGATTGCTCTACAGGTCTGGTAATGAGTGGGTGCCGGTTAAGAATACTTCACCTTATACGGTTGATAAGGATAAATTCAATCATGTCGGCTTTGAACCGGTTACCACCGGCGCACTGAGGATGGAGATCACACTGCGCGGACTACCTTTCAAAAAAGGCGAACTGGGTCCGCCCGATGGCAATTATATGCCTGAAGATACCGAGTGGTACGAGACCGGGATAATTGAGTGGGGAGTGAAGTAGCTGGTCAATTTCCCCTCCTTTCCGAAAAGGAGGGGAAAGTACTGTATTTATTCCTTCTCCAGCCTCAACAACCCAAACACTTCCGGGTGATGCGGATTAAAGTAGCCTGTGGGGCGCCATGCCAGGAAGTCCCTGTCGTTCTGTGGGCCCTGAAGGCGATAAACATTTACCCTGAACTCGTTTCCTGCAGCCGGCTTGCGATCATCAATAGAGGATATGGGGATGCATATCTCGGCAAACCACACACCTGCTTCAGTGTCGACTCTTCCTTTGACTGTGAAGCCTGAATCCCAGAATCTCTCATCGTTATGCCCTGCCATTGGCACTTCCGAGTTGATATTAAGGTCAAGGAACTCACTCTGTGGTGAGACCTCGAACTCCTTGTACAGGTTAATGTGTTCGAAATCGGAGCCTATATAGAGTTCAAAATCATCCCACTGCCACAGCCTGAAAGTTTCCGTTTCAGTGTCAGGATCAGACTTGAGAACCTGATAATCAAAGGGTCCTGAGAAGAGGAAATATATATTCTTGTCAGTCCACCTCGATCTGGCCTCCGACACCATTTTTGGCTCAGGTCCTCCCAGGATGTTCTTGTCAATAATAATAGGCTTTGCTTCCAACCAGAAAGGTGTTGAGGGATCGGCAGTGAGGGTTGACTCGCTGTCTGAATATTTACTTGTGAAAATATCATCGGGATTTTTGCCTGTTGGCTCTTCAAGCAGGAACAGGGCCGATTCATTCTTTTTGAATGTGAACGGAAACTCGATGGCGCCGTCGGCAAGCACTGTACTGTCGGGCAGACTGGTCACCTTTTTCATGACGGGCAGTTTTATCATTCTCATCCCTCCTTGCGGGGAGTAGATGCCCAGGGAAGTTCTGTTTGCATACACTACGTCGTTCGAACTGCTGTAGATATGACCTCCCGATTCACGCACTATATTGCGCAGCAATCCGGCCGGCAGTATAGGTGCACTGCTGTATATCGAGGTCCAGCCACCGGGCTGGCTTTTTATTGCCAGTCCGGGTTTGCCGACACCGGCAAGGGTGCCCAGCACAGTTGCTTCGCTGTCGTCGACAAAAAAGCGAGGAGAAATACTGAAACCGGGCAGGTCACGCACCAGCGACGGGTCACGCGGGTCCTTGAGGTAGATCCTGTGGTCGTAGTACTTTATTATCGAGTCGACATTTACATCAGTGCCGTATACGAATCCCTCCCTCAGTCCCTTGGTATAGGGGTGATCGTAGTCGGTAACCTCCACCCTCAGTTCACCCGGTGAGTCGTCTTCACCGATATTGATGCCTGTAAGCTCCGACATATCTTTTAATGACAGGGAGTAATCCTGAATATATCCCGGTGCATATACCCATATGGCTGTGGCACCATTCTTTTCAAGCTTCCTGTGTATCTCCTTTCTCTGCTGCGGTGTTACATGGAAAGTGTTCAGGAAAAGATACACCTTGAAATCCCTCATGTCGGGATTGGCAATATCTGTAAGCAGGTAAGGCTCCCACGGTGTACCTATGAAACCGAGTTCCCACTGTTTCTGTGCAGTAAGCAGGGCATTGAAGAGCGGTTCCCCGTCACCAAAATATTTGAATGTCTCTTCGTCAAGGATCACTGCAATATCGGCGTTCGATCTCTTGTCGGCATTGAGATAGTTCACATCTATCTTCTTAAGTTGTCCCAAAAGGTCTATAATCTGCTTGTCCTGGAAATTGCCTCCATGCAGGTCGGTCCACCACAGACCGAACCCCTTGGTCATCGAATAGGCGTAGTCTCTCATCAGTAGACCTTTCGTTTCCCCGAAGTTTTTAGGGTTGTTAAGACTTTCACCCCATCGCCACTGGCGCTGAAAAAGGTGGGTTTCGGTATCAACTTCGTTCAGGTACATTTTGCCATGCATAAGGGCATCTTCCGGGAGTGTCTGCGAGTTGTTGGGGCCGCCTATCTGCTTGTTGTCGTATGTGTATGGGCTGGCAAGAAAGTCGATATCCTTCGAATCGAGAACCCTCTGCAGACCCAGGTGACCGGTGTGATTTACGCTAAGGTTAGGAAAGTTGCACCACAGGTACCCGTAAAATACACCGACGATCTTTCTTCCTCCGGTTAGTTCTTTTACCCAGCGGCAATTTTCAAGAAGCACATCTGCCGTCATATCATTAAAGAATGAGAAATAATCGGTAACATTCCTTCCGGCAGCAGGATCAAAGAAAATACCATGGGTTGAGCTGTACCTCTCAACCTCCCCCGGGGGTTCAGCATTTTCGAATGTTACTTCACTGTTGTTCCATGCCTTGCGCAATTGTCTGACACTTCCGTATTTTTTCTTCAGCCAGACCCTGAATTTGGCTTTGGCAACCGGGCTGTAATCTTCAACCCCGAATTTTGTGGGTGCCGGCCTGTTTGGTCTGGCTTCCCAGAACGAATTGAACATCAGCCATTCACCGCCGAACCCGTTGCCTGGCTGGTAACCAAGAATATTGTCTCCGTATTTGCCTTCAACGTGCTCAAGAAAAGCCACCATGGCTTTGTACGACAACTCCCTGTACTTATCCGATGCCAGTGACGGGTGGCATTGTGATCCGAACATGCCTGCCGGTGAGCCATCATCCCTCATGGTAATATCATCAGGAAACTGATCGCACCACCATGATCCTGGCGTAAGAAGTATTCGGGGCAGGAAGAGTGCATCGGGCTCAATTGCCAGATATGAATCGAGTTTCTCGTCGATGGCAGAAAAATCATACTCCTCCGGACCTGTCCATGCGAACCGGAGATATATATCAAAGATCTTTATACCTGCATCAAGAAAGTCACGGAAATATGACTCGTCAGGTCGGTAAGGTGCTGCAAGCATCTGGCTTGTCAGTTCGTTGTTAACATACAGTGCGGGTACACCATTAAGCATTCTTACTTCGCTCGTAAGTCCTGATTCCGGTACCATGCCTGCCTTCTTGATTGTATCAGTACCTTTCTGACCACAACCTGTTGTCATCAATATCAATACAATCGAATAAATCAGTGAATATCTTTTCATTTTAATAGGTCTTTATATGTATCGTAAATTCATTATTATATTTCTCATTCAACTATCCATTCCTGAACACCTGCTGCACAACTCCCTGGCTGACGCTTTACTGTCAGCCTTACCGATGTTGTCGATACCGGACTGAATCCAACCCTGTTATACCTGTCGCGTTCTGTTGAATACTCATCAACCGGGTCGACAGGTTTCCATTTACCGGTATCATCAAGGTATAAAAGCTGCCATGATCCCGGAACCCTACAGCAGGTATATGGTATGCCATCATACCATGTGGTCATTCGCGATGGTTCATTGTCATACCAGTAGACACTTGTGGATGAGATTATTTCCCTTTCAGCAAAATCATATTGAAGCCATAGTTCCTGATCCGATACAGGCCATCTGTAATACCTGGTCATAGGAATATTCTGGTTATAAGGAATAATCTCCTGATCGTTGACAAAAGCCAGCGTAGTGGTATCATACGATGAACTTACACTGCTTTCAGATGCAATGGTTACCGGATAGTAGGGAATGGGTTGAACCTCTTCTTCAAGGTATGGGATCCATACGATCATACCTGAAGGCCCCCTGTTGGCCCACAGATAGTATGGAATTGCCTTTACCTGTTGCTCTTCCCTGAACACTCCTGCACCATCCTTTTCAGCGTAGCTGTATCCTTCTGTTTCAAGTGTATATACTTCAGGATCCATCCGGCACTCTTTTCCTTCCTTGAATACTGCGTCACCGTCAACAAGTATATTATGTACTTTTGCATCCTTATTGTCGGGCCCCTCGAGGCAGTACACAACAGGACCACGCTGCAGGGCAAACCTTCCGCGATCATCCACTACCTGTTGGTCGGCAACAACTTTTCTTGCTTTTATTGGTATTTCCAGAGTTACCATGTCTCCTTTTTCCCATGTGCGATCTATCACCGCGTACCCATGGTCGATCTTCCAGGAATAGGGTTCTCCGTTGAGCAGAACATTTATCTCCCCGGCATCGTTTGCCATGTAGTTGTATAGACCTGACTGGAAAGGACGATCCATGGCCCATGATGGGATCCTCAGTCTCAGGCTGAAAGGTGTGGCCTCATCCGGTTCCAGTAGGATATCAACTTTACCCTCCCATGGATAACCTGTTTCCATAGTTACGGCTGTTCTTCCCGATGGAAGATCAATGGCTGCCTTGTTACTGATGAACAGGTTAATATAGAGCTCTTCACCCCTGGTAGCATATACCAGTCCCGGAACCTGTGGCATGAACCTGACCATGTTGGTAGGACAGCATGATACACCATACCATGATGCACGCTGGTATTCGCTGTGTGAATCCAGTGGATTGGGATAGAAGAACCGGTCACCGGTTAGAGATATACCTGAGAGGAGCGAATTATAGAGGGTCATTTCAAGCATATCATAATACTTTGCATCGCCCTCAAGCATGAACATTCTGTGATTCCAGAGAATGCCGGCTATTGATGCACATGTCTCATTGTAAGCAGTAACGTTGGGAAGCGAGTAGGGCGGTCCGAATGCCTCGTGGTCGGCATATCCTCCCATTCCGCCTGTTATATAGATCTTTGAACCGGCAACACTGTTCCAGATGGCATCTATTGCCTCGTGATAGCTGTTATCATCCTGCAGGGCAACTATATCGGTCACTCCCGAATAAAGATACAGGGCCCTCACTGCATGTCCTGTCGCTTCGGTCTGGTCTGTTATCTTCATATTTGACTGGCTGTATTCAGTCCCGTTTGGTCCCCTGGCATCAAGGAAGAAGCGTGCCAGGTCAAGATAATCTCTTTTACCGGTTGCCCGGTATAGCTTTACCAGTGCCAGCTCTATCTCAGGGTGGAATGGATAGGCTTCCAGTTTTCCCGGTCCGAAGACCGAAAGCAGAAGATTGGCATTTTTTTCAGCCACATCAAGAAGTGTTTTTTTTCCTGTGGAGAAATAATATTCAACTGCAGCTTCGTAAAGGTGACCAGAACTGTAGAGCCTTGAACTGCCTCCCGTTTCACCAAAATCGTCCGTTCCCAGCCACCTTGCTGAATCGGAGAGGGCAGCCCTTTGCTGTCCTGATCCCGGCCGTCCGAAATCACCGTCGGGCAACTGGGTGGCTGCAATACGGGCTATCTGGGTGTCGGCCAGCTCCTCAAGAGCAGGGTAGTCGCCCTGTCGCAGGTAATAGGCAATACCTTCCAGCACCTTTGATGTTCCGGATCCTCCGGTACTACCCCCTGAAGTAAGCTTGTCGACGACATATGGTAATGTGACCTCCAGATTGCGTTCAATGGCAGGAGCCCACATGTTGTCTGTAAGTTTGATGTTTTCGGCCGGTACGGCTTTGATCGGGTAATCATTTCCTGTTCCCCTGCTGCAACCGGCCAGTACCAGCAGAGCAATAGAAACAGGGATAATACAGTATTGAAAGATTCTCATATCTCTGATATATGTTTTTGCTTATTTACTTTTGCTCCGTTAGTCTTACACCGCCGTACCGTCGTACCGTCGCACCGCCGTACCGTCGTACCACCGCACCGTCGTACCGTCGCACCGTCCCTAACTATTTCCCCTGGCACGGACTCACAGGTTTCCTGTTCCCGGTTCCGGTTTGTGGCTCCCTGTCGGCAGTTATACATACCGACCACTGTCCCATCGATCCCTGATTATTCGTACTTACATTCACCGTCAGGTTACCCGTAAAAAGATACGTCTGTCCTGAACGTAGTGTGTATGGCTTCCCGTTTACTATTGCATCACCTCCTCCTGCTATCGGTGTAAAGTAGAGGCTGCTGGCCTTTCCCGAATAACTGAATGACTTGTCTTCAAGATTATCCCTGTTATATGTTCCTGACGGTGTTACAAGGCAAAACTGCCATGATGCATTTCCCGGATTGATCCTTATTCCGCAGGGCTTATCGGTACTCACTGTTGGCTTAACTACCGGGTTAACATTTACAACCGGTGGTTTAACTTCCACTTTCTGTGTATCGGCTGTAACCGGAACAACAGGATTTACATTTATTACCGGTGGTTTTACAACAACTTTCTGGGTGTCAGCCACTACTGGTCTGACAGTCTGGGTGACGGGATTTTGAGTGGTTGTTGTAGCCGGGATATAAGTTATGGTGGTCTTTTCAGTTACCGAGCCCGAAGCATTTTTACCCGAAATGGCAACTACGTTCTGACCCTGTGCCAGTCCGACATTGAGTGTTACTGCTCCTCCCTGCAGAAATGAGAAGTTGGATGTGCTGCGTCCGTTTACCGATACTGTAACATCCTGCCATCCAGCTACGTTGGTTGTTTGTGCTCTCAATGCAAACAGGTTTTTGTCTACTGTTACAGGGGCAGATGGGTTGATGAACCTTACCTCGGGAGGGGCAGCGTTAACTTTGTTTCCCACAGCCTGCGTTGTAACGTTATTGGTCCTGTTTGTCCTCTCCTGTTCTGCTGATACATTTGCATTGCTGACCTGTATCCTTGTCGGATTAGTTTGCCTGTTGATCGTTACCGGCAGGTTTCCGGTAATAGCCCTGACCGAATCTGCCAGTCTTCTTGCTGAACGTCCTACAGCCCTTAATGTATCTATGATATATCCTTCGGGTATATCTGGTATAGGCGACAGTGACGGGCCGGGAGTATAAGTTCTGGCCGGGCCTCTTGATGATCCTCCCCCTCCGAGGCTCCAGATAAAAACAAACGAGGTGTAACGGTTCCTGTCGATAGGTGATCCGGGAACAATCTTATTGTCGATATTGGTTCCGAATCCCCCGTTGGTTTCTGATAATGAGTAATTGACCTTATGCTCCAGTCCCAGAGCAAAACTTTTTGAGAACTGGTATCCTATATAGAAACCGGCGGTTGGCATCACGGCTGCCCTGCCTGTAAGCTTTGTTTCAAAGTCGTTATCAGAGAGAGCTGCCAGATCGGCCCTTATCTCCTGGCTTGTTTTGGTGGGATCGATAGATGAGAAGTCATAGGCATTTCCTGAGGCATCGAACAAGTCAGTGTGTGTTATGCTGTGAGTAAGACCTGCCCCGGCAAAACCTGTTATCACGATCCTGGTCCGTTCCCTGAGCCTGTTGAGAGTCAGCCCAAGTTCAAGGTCGTAATTGAAATGAGTATATTTAAGATTGCTGTAAGTGTTATCGGGATTGATCCTGTGGTCGAAAGCAATATTTTCACCTGCCAGAAACCTGAATTTCCAGTCGGCTGCAAGAAATGCATTTTCCTTTTTGTAGAGGTATGATCCTAGCGTGAAATCGAATGCTCCGCCCATGGAGTTGGCGATATCCGATCCCTGGTACGATGCACCAAGTCCAAATCCTATGGTCATTCCGCCATTGGTGGTAAATGTTGCTTTCTGAGCACTGGCAACGGTAACTGATAAAGCCATGATGGCTGTCAGGTACAGAATTCTGTTTTTCATGCAGGCTGTATTTTGTTATTTTATAATATTCCAGCCTAAAGTTAAGAAATAATTCTGGTTGCTGCTCACCCTTTTAACGGGGAAAGTCCCGTGAATACGGGACAGGCACTCCCAGGAGGGAAACCTTGAGTCAACTAATGAACAACTTCCATAGTAAATTGTTTTAGCGAAAAACATTTAGTATGAAACTACCTGCTTTACTTATATTTTCGTTTCTCATACTCTCAGTCATTAATGCACAGGAGATCGAGGTTCTCAATTTCGAAGGGCTGGCACCGAGGCTTGAAAAAAGCAACGATACGGTTTATGTCGTAAACTTCTGGGCTACATGGTGCATGCCTTGTACAGAGGAGATGCCCGGACTGGTAAAGCTGGCAGACGAGATGACCGGCGGGAAGTTCAAGATGCTGCTGGTAAGTCTGGATATGCCTTCGCAGGCAGACTCAAGGCTTGTGCCATTTATAAAAAACATGAATATAAAAAGCGAGGTAGTGCTGCTCAATGACCCGGATGCAAATAGCTGGATCGACCGGGTTGATCCGGACTGGTCGGGTGGCATACCGGCTACACTCGTCTATACGAAAGGATACAGGAAATTCATTGAAGGTAAAGTGACATACGATCAACTGAAAGGTATAGTCACATCCAATATCAAGTAAAATCAATTAAAAACAAACTGTTATGAAAAAGTTAGCTATCATATCTGCATTTATCATTGCCTCATCAGGATTGTTTGCCGCAGGCTACGACGTTGGGGACAGAGCTTCTGATTTCAGGCTTAAGAACACGGATGGCAAGATGGTCAGTCTGGCTGATTATAAGGATGCAAAAGGATTCATCGTGGTCTTTACATGTAATACATGTCCCTATGCCATCGCTTATCAGGATCGTATCATTGCCCTGGACAAGGAG
>JBJKPH010000363.1:0-2550 GCA_046706585.1 Bacteroidales bacterium
TCTGAATTTAAAACCCAGCCTTAAAAGTTCCTCCTTGAGTTCGATATAATTGAATATCTCACCATTAAATACGATCCAGTGTTTTCCGTCTGAAGATGATAATGGTTGCTGCCCTGATTTAATATCAATTATGCTTAGTCTTACACTTCCTAGTGCAGCATGTTTATTCAGGTAAATTCCACTTTCATCAGGACCCCTGTAGCTTATCCGTTCCAGCATCCTTTTTAACAAAGGCTCTGAGCCCTGAAGCCGTACATTGTTATTATAAATCCCAACAATTCCGCACATATTTATCAGGTTTAATAACCAGTACGTTAGTGCTGACCGTTATCAGTTTTGCTTAAAATATAGGAAGTTATTGCATTGATTGATTCAAAATTTTCCTCAACAAGTTCAGAATCATTGGTTTTAAATGCAAATTCGTCCTCAATATAGGTTATCAGCATTATAAACCCCATTGAATCAAGGTATCCTTCCCTGAAAAAAAGTGAATCATCCTTAATCTTATCGCTGTCGGCATGGGTTATTGACTGAATATATGATTTAATTTTCTCCTTTATAGCGGCCGGATCACTTTTCATACTTTGTGTTTTTATTACAAAATTTATAGATAGTTATTTATGATTTCTTATAATAATTATTGTACCTGCTGTACCTGCTTTCTTTAATATTCAGGTCGTTAAAGACTACATCATAGTTTTCAACCCTGTTGGTTTTAAACAGGTTAAGCACATCTTTGAATACATCTTTACTTGTGAAATTATTTCTGCATACAAGAAGGTTAATATTTGAATACCTTAACATCAGTGCTGCATCGGCTATCAAACCTGAAGGTGTTGTATCCATTATGATATACTCGTATTCATTCTTCAGGCTTTCGATTAAATCATCAAGTCTTCCTGATTCAATTAATTCAGATGAGTTGGGAAGAACAGGTCCAGCAGGGATGAATGATAAATTATCAACCTGAGATTTTCTTATAATCTCGTCCATCGTGGAATTACCGGTCATATATGTTGAAAGACCGGAATCGTTATCCTGTTTAAATTTGGCATGCAATGTAGGACGGCGAAGATCACAATCAAGAATTATTGTTTTATAACCGACAGAAGCTATTGATGAAGCAAGGTTGAAAGATATAAAACTTTTTCCATCCTGTGGCTGAGAAGAAGTTATCAGGATCATTTTTACAGGTTCATCCTTAAACCTGAGGAAAAGACTGCTTCTAAGGTTTCTGAATGATTCTGCTATTGTTGATCCGGGAGATTTAATAACAACTTCCTCGCTGTTATATGCGTTATTGTATATTACACTTAAAACAGGTTTCCCTACCATATCTTCCACTTCCTTAATCTTTGTTATTTTATCTGTAAAGAAGTTCTTAAGTATTATGAAAGCAGTAGGAAAGAAAAGTGCCAGGAAGACCGCCATAATATAATTCAGCTTGGTCTTTGGTGACAAGATTGTTGATCCAGTTTCACGTGCAGGGTCTAAAATCTCGTAGTCAGGAACATTTGACTTAAGTGTAATAAGGGCTTCTGCTCTTTTCTGAAGCAAATAGGTTGAAATTGCATCATTAACATTGAATTTTCTCTGCATGCTTAACATGTTGAGTTCTGTCCTGGGAAGTTTTGAAATTTCCTTTGAGAGTTTTTCTGCCCTGTAGTTAAGCTCATTCTTGGTCAGATTCAGTGTATTAAGACTATTCCTGGCATTTTCAATAATGGCTTGCTTCTGAAGCTTTATCTTACTTTCAATCTGTCCGAGAAAAAGGTTCTTTTCCGTGTTGTTACTAAGTATGCTTGATCTCTGAGAGTTCAGGTTGAGCAGATCAAGAACCAGGGTGTTCATTATAGGATCAACAACATTTGCAGATGATGGGGGGGCAAGACCGGCCATATCCTTATTCTTATCAAAGTAATCCAGGATGTAATTATAATAGTGTTCCTGAACCTGCAGAGTGGAAAGCTCTCCTTCTATTTTTGTCATTTCCTGTAATGCCTGCTGACCCTGATAACTTAAATCGGTAACCTGGTTGGCAGAACGGTAGTCTTTTAACCTTGATTCTGATTTTGAAAGTGAATCAGAGATATTTGAGATTTGAGAGTCTATAAAGTCGACAGTATTTCTGGCTATCTTGTTCTTTTTCGACAGATCCGCGTCAAGGTAGGTCTGAAGATATGTGTTGAGGAAGTCAATTGTTAATCTGAGGTTTTGCCCGGAAAAAGAAACTTTTATTAATGACGATTTTAGACTGACTGCTTCAACTTTAAGTCTTTTAAGGTAACTGTTGGCCAGCTGGTCCTCGTGGTAAAACATAAAGTATGACTGGGTCTCTTTATTTAACTCCGGTGAATATAAATCTTTATTAAAGGATACTGAGAATTTATATTTACTGTTTTTGATAGTTTCATTGAATTTACAAACAGTATCTATTTTAAGAGAGTTGTGTTCACTTACAATAATGTTATCTACATAATTGTATAAGGTAACATTATCTCCGGATGCTTTAAGCCTGAATGATTTGTCATCGAGAATAGTTATGTAAAT
>JBJKPH010000364.1:0-10737 GCA_046706585.1 Bacteroidales bacterium
GCATCCAGAGCTTCCATCCTTCATCGCCGGGATAGGCTTCCATCAGGTCCTTGAAATCCCCATATCCCTTATGTTTCTCAGAGTTCTTAATGTCTTTCCAGATAACCTCGGGGATATCGTTAAGATCACCCTTCAGGTAGGGAGGAAGCTGGATTTCATCCAGCGGATACATATCGAAATACTTTTGGGGGACAACCATCGGGCGGTGGGGACGCATGATCCCCACGGTAAGGAAAAACGGATCATCATGCTCCTGTTGCAGAATACCTGCAGCCCACGCAGCGCTTTTCTCATCCACCATCTGATCCCTGTCATCATCATTGATATACCGGAACGGTTTCCCCTGATCCCACCATCCGCTGAATCCGGGAATCCCGTTTTCAGGGTCCGCAGGTATTTCAGGCACATCGCCAAGAGAACCAAAGTTACGAGTTGCATAAGAACTCCTGTAGGGCTCCTTAAGGCTCGGATGTGCTACCGTTTTTTTACCGTCGTATGGGAAAGGACCGAAAGAAGGTCTGATCCCAAAATTTGCAGTATCAATCTCCATGATACTTCCCCGAAGCCTGTGATAGATCTTTCCGGTGCCATAAACCTGATAGCCATTGTTGCGAAAATACCTGAATACCGATGTGGCATCTTTAAGAACAGGATTCTTCCACCATTGCTGTACCTGCTGGTTATAACCATAAAATCCTGTCGTATGAGGATAAAGTCCGCTCCACAGGCTTGCCCTTGAAGGATTACACAATGCTACGTTCGCATAAGCATTTGTGAAGTTGACGGCTTCATTCCTGAACCTGTCGAGATTTGGGGTCAGGGCAGTAACTTCTTCTCCCAGGCCCCCGATATTATCATTCAGATCATCTGTAATGATAAACAGAATGTTAGGCCTTTCTGTCTTCTGTTGCCTTGTACAGCCGGCAGACCAGATACAAAGTCCAATCACCAGCCCCAGTGTCAGTTTATTCATAATTGTAAATATTTGATTCAGGTAAGGACATACGCCTTCTCAACGTATATCGTAAAAGTATGAATCAGATTAGAACAGCAATAATGCAAATCAATACTTAAAAGAATACCCTGAATTACTTGTTAAGTTTTTTTTCAACACCCCTGAACGATCAATCACGAAGATACATATAACTTAAAGACATTTTATATACTTTTAACCATTAATTGCTAAAAACAGATACCGCAAGCATTTATAATGGGAAAGACTTACAATTTCATGTCCAGTCTTGGATTATGATTAATATATGATTTCCAATGTCTTTTAAACTTTTATCAGGGATAATTGGAACAGTTTTTTAATAAGTACGCTTGTGTTGGTTAACTTTTGTATTATATTGTCAGGTTATATTGGCAGAAAAAACTTTATATATTCATCGTATCTTAAACTTTAATTATTAAAAAATTATGTACAGATCTGTTCTTAGCATGGTAATGCTGCTAATTGTAACCTTTTTTGGTTTTACAAGGAATGCAAACGGCCAGGACCACCAAACAAACAAGCCAAATGTACTCTTTATTGCAGTGGATGACATGAATGACTGGATTGGTCCTTTAGGTGGACTTTCTATAGCTAAAACACCGAACCTCGATAAACTGGCCAAAGAGGCTATAACCTTTACAAATGCACATACTGCCTGCCCTGCTTGTGCCCCTTCCAGGCTGGCTATTATGACAGGAGTCCAGCCTTCAAGATCGGGTGTTATGCAAAATACCTGGTATGACGGCCCTCAATGGAGAAAAATTCCGGTCTTGAAAGATATCGAAACAATCGAACAATTTTTTAAATCGAGGGGATATAAAACCATGGCTGGAGGTAAGATCTACCATACACTTGCTCCGCCATGGCAGACAATAAACCAGGCTGAACCCAAAGACTGGGACTTCTATTTCCCAAGTGTGTATATTCCGATTCCTTATCAGATCAGGGCAGAAGAGGATGTTATCAACCCTGATTATTTTAAAGGCAAAAGACTTCAGTGGTTTACCTGGGGCCCCATTGATATCCCCGATGAAAAAATGGCCGATTATCAGGTAGTGGATTGGGCAAGGTATGAGCTGACTCAGAAACATGACAAACCATTGTACCTGGCATGTGGCATTTTCAGACCTCATATGCCATGGGAGGTTCCGCAAAAGTATTTCGATATGTATCCGCTCGAAGACATTCCTGATCTTGTTATTCAAAAAAATGATCTGGAGGATGCATTCGACCATGGACGGCGCCAGTGGCACAAATTTGTTCTTGAAAACCACCAATGGAAGAATGTTAACCAGGCATACCATGCCTGCAACTCTTTTGCCGATGCACAAATCGGACGTTTAATCGAAGGATTGAAAAATTCGGAATATGCCGATAATACAATTATTGTCCTATGGGCAGATCATGGAATGCATATGGGTGAAAAGGAAAACTGGGAAAAATTCACACTTTGGGAAGAATCAACACGTGTTCCCCTGATGTTTATTGCACCCGGAGTCAGCACTCCCGGTTCAAGATGTGATCAACCGGTAAGTCTCCTGGATATTTATCCCACACTTGCCGAACTGGCAGGATTCCAGGTACCCTCACATTGCGACGGGAAAAGCCTATTGCCTCAGATATTGGATGTTTCAACCCCGACAAACAGGAGTGCACTAACAAGCTTTGAATTTGCAGGGAGAAGATACGGGCATGCATTGCGCGACAACAGGTACAGGTATATCTACTATGAGAGTAATAGTCTTGAAGAACTGTATGACCACCAGACAGACCCGAATGAATTCAACAATATAGCGTACGACAGAAAATACAAGGATGTAATTGATCGGTTCAGGAAAGAACTTATCCAGAGGGTAGATCGTGAACATGTTACAATTGAAGACATTATTAAAGACCCGACAGGGTATACTGTTAAAGGTAATAAGGTCTTTAGCAACTCATTTATTCCGATTGAGGACATTAAACTGAGAGAGTAAATCAGATTAAAGCCCTTTAAAATGATTTATAAACAGGTTTCCAGATGCTGGTTGTAGCTTATAAGAACTGGTTTCGGCTAACGACATACGGCAAACGACGAACGGGAATGTAGGGCTTAGATCGTATGTATGGTAATATCACATATCATATCTTCCTTACGCCTTATGCCTGTATACTCGTATCTTGTGTATCTTGCGCCTTTTGTCTTTTGTCTTATTATAAGTTGCTGGCGCCGCCCTCAGCCTTCGACGGACGAAGTCCGTAGTCCCGGGGGAAACCTTAGCTAAAGTTTCGGCTTTGAAAGTTCGGGACGAAGGAGGGCTGCTTGCAGACTATGCCTGGGAGGTGATTACTATTCCTATCATTATATGAAATCAAAAAATATAATCATGGCATATAAAACCCAAAAGTTCATACTCGTATTATTGCTTCTAATTTTGGTTCTGTTCTCGTCGTGTAATAATAAGGGAAACGTTTATGAATTTGATTTTACTCATGAATGGACATGGTCTGAAATTATTAATCATACTAACGATCAGGAGACCAAAGAGCAGATTGAAAGGATAAAAAAATTAATATCAGTTGAAGAAGCTCATACACTGTTCTTTTATTTATCTGCTTTAGAGGATCCGAAAGACATAAAACTACTCGCTGAAATTCAGTCTGTCCAGGATTCCCTGGGAGGTGGCTTTTATGGAATGGCGCCTGTTTTCCCAAACAATACGGACACAATTCCTGTGCCTTATGATTTTGAAAAACTGATATCTGCAGGTCTGTTCCTTGCTGAATTTCGAAAAACGATTTATGAGGCTATTGCTAAGACAGAATATCCGTTAGTTTTTTATAATTCAGACCTTGATGAAAATAGCGAAATCATTAATAATTCAAACATAGAGTTAGTTTTTGATCTCTCCTGCGTGAAGCAAATTATCGATGCATTTGACAAACGGTCCCTTACTTTAAATGATGCAATTGAAATTAGTAATTTACCAGGATTCAGACATATGCTGGAGCACCGACGAAAACTTGGTTATATCCCCGAGCCATTACCAACTTCTGAAGATCTGGCTCAGTTTATACTTTATGCATCAAGCAAAGAACCGTTGAATATGATATGGAAATGGCTCAGTCCATGGAACTATTTCAACTTGTCTGACCTTTATATTAACAGGAAGAACTACAAAAAGATCATAACCGAACTGGAATCCGGGAGGAAAGATGTTACAGATCTTGTTTCAAACAAAATAGATCGTTTTGTTCCGAAAAATTTTACATTTAATGATACTTTGACCGTTGCGGTCAACTGGGGTATCAGAAGTTGGGCAACAGAACATACCCTGGGTACAAATATTGTTCAGTTCAAAGACAATTTTGACCTGTTATTACGTACAATTTCCCATGAGTCATTCCACAAAATCCAACTGGAATTATGTCCATTGGACCCTGCTTTTGAAAATAGTCATGAAAAGTCATTTGAGGATATTGTTGATCATACTTTCCCTGATAATAAAGATACCCGGCTTTATCAAGCCTTAAGCTATATATTTCTTGAAGGTACGGCCAGTTATGTAGGGGGTATGAATGCTGCAGAAATTTCAGGTGAAAATGTGAAAACCGGTGCTGATCTGTTAAATGACATCTACTATAAAATCTATGTTGAAAATAATCCCGGGGCAGTTGATGAAATATTAAATAAAGGTTTAATATCAAATGGCCCATTTTACGTTCTGGGTTATAAAATGACAGAAGAAATTGTAAAATATTCTGATCCTGAAGATATAAGGAAACTGCTATTGAACGGAACACTTGGATTTTTCGATACCTTTTTTGAGATTGACGAAGGGATTGGCATTGATAATGAAACTTACATAGAATTTAACAAGGATATCAAAAATAATATTAAAGGATTGAACACTTATGTCCAAACAAACGCCGAGGCGTCTGATATTATAGCCACTGTCCCCCGGGGCTTTCAACCCGCTCCGTGGTTTCCTAAAATGCACTTTATATAACCTTCCCACGTAATCGTACCAAAATATCAATCCTTCCTGTCAGAATTACAAAATCGGTGTCAAAATCATAATATCAGTCCTGAACCGTGGTTGGCAATGGTTTCCAGGGTATTGGAATAGCTTTTTTTGATGCCGTTTTTGTAATCATATTGTAATATTCTTGTTACAATGGTGTAAAACGAATAATTGATTTTTGTACAGGCAAACAAAATTTATTTATGTTATGAAAAAAACTACTCTGTTAACCGTTTCAGTTCTGCTCCTGTTCTCAATGACATCGAACAAGGCAAAGGCCCAGGATGAAGCCTTTAAGCCCGGAGGGAAACCGGCTGTTACACTGTTCACCAATTATGGTTTTATCAAAACCGGCGGATCAACCATTGCAGCGTTCAACCTTGAAAGGGCATACCTTGGCTTCACGTATGACTTCTCTGAAGATTTTTCGGCTAAGGTGGTTTTCGATGTAGGCGATCCCGGCGTAGGCAAACTCGACTATACGGCTTATGCAAAGAATGCATACCTCCAGTACAGCCCTGGCAAACTTACACTGGCATTCGGTATGGTTGGCACAACCTATTTTAAGAACCAGGAAAAACTATTCGCCTACAGGTATATAGCCAAATCATTTCAGGATGAATACAAGATAAGCCCGAGTGCAGACCTGGGCTTCACTGCAAGTTATAAATTCAGTGATATTATCTCAGCAGACTTTATGGCTGTCAATGGTGAAGGCTACAAGAATGTACAGGCCGACTCAACATTCAGGTATGCGGCCGGGGTCAATATTGCTCCTGTAAAAGGACTGTTCCTGAGGGGTTCATTCGATATCATGCCTGGCACAGACGCTCAGAAAACAGCAAGCTTTTTTGGTTCTTACAACTTCGGTCCTGCAACAATAGGATTTGAGTATACTTCGAGGATGAACCAGGGCATGGACAATGGCAGGAATATAGGAGGCTACTCGGTCACTGCCAGTGCCAGCGCATTTAAGAATATAACGCTGTTCGGACGCTATGATATGCTGGGATCGAACGTTATGACCGGGGATACCGACCCATGGAACCTGAACAGCGACGGGTCTTTTCTTTTACTTGGTTTCGATTACACTCCCCTGAAAGGAGTAAGAATAGCACCTAACTACCAGGGGTGGTTTACCAGGAACAATGCGATAAACAATGTCTCGAGTTTCATGGTCAACGTAGAAATTAAATTTTAACCTGCTTAAATAATACAATAAACATCAAAGAGATGAAAAAACTATTATTCCTTTTAGCAATTGCTGTGCTGACCATGTCGTGTGGAACCAACACATCGAAGAAAGAGGAAAAAGGTGTACAACTGGCAGCAGCCGGTGCAACATTCCCGATGCCCTTTTATAACCTTGCTTTCAAGAAATACGGTGACCTGACCGGTTCAACCGTAACCTATGGCGGAATCGGTTCCGGCGGCGGGATCCGGAGTCTCCAGGACCGTGTTGTGGATTTCGGAGCATCCGATGCATACCTGTCTGATGAAGAGATGTCTGCAATGGGTGCAGATGTTATCCATGTTCCCACATGTATCGGGGCCGTAGTAATCGCTTACAACCTCTCTGGCATAGATGAGCTGAATCTTACTCCCGGACTCATGGAAGGGATCTTCATGGGAAAAATAACTAAATGGAACGACCCTGCAATAGCTGCTGTCAACGAGGGTGTTTCACTCCCCGACCAGAACATTACTGTTGTTCACAGGTCAGACGGAAGCGGAACAACTTTTATTTTTTCAGACTATATGAGCAAGGTCAGCCAGGCCTGGGCTGACGGCATCGGAAGAGGCAAGAGCCTTGACTGGCCTGCCGGAATCGGTGCGAAAGGTAATCCTGGTGTTGCCGGTACAATAAGCCAGAGCGAGGGTACAATCGGCTATATCGGCTCCGAGTATGCTTTTGCTCAAAAGATCACCTTTGCAGCCCTCAGAAACAACTCTGGTAATTTTATCATGCCAAGTCTTGAAAGTGTAAGTGCAGCTGCAAGCGGAGAAATACCTGCTGATACAAGGGTAATGATCACCAATTCTGACGCACCTGATGCCTACCCGATAAGTGGATTTACATGGCTGCTACTCTTTAAGGAACAGGCATATAATAACCGCACCCTTGAGCAGGCCAAAACAACGGTCGACCTGATTGGATGGATGCTTAAAAGCGATGCTCAGGCAATAGCTTCAAGTGTAAACTATGCTCCACTTCCAAAACTGGCTGTCGAAAGGGCTGTTGAAAGACTCTCTTCGGTAACATACGAAGGAAAACCACTGAAGTAATAAATACACTACGTGGCTGCCAGCGATAAAATTACCAGAGGTGTCCTGTTATCATCCTCGGTACTTATACTATTGGTAGCAGGCGGAATGATCCTTTCCTTACTGAAAGGGTCATTGCCTGCTTTCAGGGAGTTTGGGCCGAAGTTTATCTTTTCACCACACTGGATACCTACAGCCGGAAGCGAGAGGTACGGTGCACTGCCGTTCATCACCGGGACACTGGTAAGTTCGCTGCTGGCACTGGCAATATGTCTTCCCCTTTCAATGTCCACGTCACTTTTCGTGGCTGAATATTTCAATGGTTCCCGGTGGTCGAAAGTGGTAAGCATGATGACCACCCTGCTTGCCGGGATACCTTCAATAGTTTACGGACTGTGGGGATTTTATGCCCTCAGGCCGGTGATAATAAGCATTGGGCTAAGCGACCAGGGATTTGGTTTGTTCACTTCATCAATTATTCTTGCCATAATGATCGTGCCTTATGCAACATCCGTCAGCTCGGAGGTTATCAGGATGGTACCGGGTGAGCTCAGGGAGGCTGCTTATTCGCTGGGGGCAACACGCTGGGAAGTAATCTCGGGAGTAGTTATACCGTCAGCAAGATCGGGTATCGTGGCCAGCTACATTATGGCTCTGGGCAGGGCATTGGGTGAGACAATGGCTGTGACAATGCTAATAGGCAATTCAAACAGGATGCCGACAGGGCTTTTTGGTCCGGCCAATACGCTGGCAAGCCTTATTGCCAATGAGTTCGGGGAAGCACAGGGTATAAAGCTGTCGTCACTTATTGCACTGGGCCTTATCCTGTTCCTGATAACAGGCCTTGTCAACTGGGCAGGTAAATGGATAATAAAGAAAATAAGCTGATGAGTGTAGCTATCCAAATAGATACTGCAAGCAGGAAACGGCTGGTTCGCGACAAGGCTGTAAGGCTTGGTGTAATAGCAATAACACTTCTGACGGTAACACCGATTATACTCATTATCGGGAAGCTTATTTTACAAGGTTACAAACAGCTGAACATCCCGTTTTTTACAGAAACATCTCCCGACACTTTCCAGGCCATGATGGCTGCATCGGCCGGTGAAGTGATTCCTGGAGGAATACTTAACGGCATCGCAGGCACCCTGCTGATGACTCTTATCGCATCAGTAATTGCAATACCTGTTGGTATTGCCAGCGGAGTGTATCTTTACGACAAGCAATCGACACGATACGCCGATGTTGTAAGGAACATAACTGAGATACTGCAGGGTGTGCCGTCTATTATCCTTGGTATTATAGGTTACCTGTGGATAGTAAAGAATGTTACCAAAGGATTTTCTGCCCTTGCCGGCAGCGTGGCCCTGGCAATAATGATGGTGCCCCTGATCACCAGATCGACTGAGGAAACCATGAAAATGATACCGGGAACATTACGGGAGGCAGCGTTCGCACTCGGAGTACCCTATCACAGGGTAATACTGAAGGTTTTACTGCCAACTGGCTCAAGCGGACTGATGACCGGGATACTTCTCTCATTCTCAAGAATAGTGGGAGAAACAGCACCATTACTGATGACGGCTCTTGGATCACAGGTTGTAAATCTTAACATCGATAAACCGACAAGTGCAGTACCTTTACTGGTATGGGAATTTTACAACGATCCAAATATGGTGGATCTTATTTGGAGTTCATCACTTTTTCTTATGATCTTTGTACTATTAATGAACCTTCTTTCAAGAAGGATTGCTTCAAGGAGTAGCAATTGAATTTATTATGCATCAACCTGACAACATACCTCTCCTCGATATAAGGGATCTTTCGATCACATACGGTGAAGGACCGCCTGCCGTTAAGAATGTAAGTGCAGCGGTGAACAGGGAGGCAATAACAGCGATAATGGGGCCCTCTGGTTGTGGAAAGAGCACCCTGCTCAGGGCAGTTAACAGAATGCATGAACTATATTCAAATGTCTCTGTTAGCGGAGGCATCATGCTTAACGGCACAAACATTTTCGAGATAGAGGCGATAGACCTCCGCCGCCGGGTAGGGATGGTATTCCAGCGTCCCAATCCTTTCCCGACACTGAGCATCTTCGACAATGTGCTGGCCGGTTACAAACTGAACGGGATAGGATTGAAACGCGACGAAAAAGAACATATCGTCGAATCGTCCCTCCGCAGCGTTTATATGTGGGAAGAGGTTAAGGATTCGCTTCACAGGAAAGGTTCTTTCCTGTCGGGAGGACAGCAGCAAAGGTTATGCATAGCAAGGGCTATTGCTTTTAACCCGGAGGTGCTCCTGCTTGATGAACCGACATCTGCCCTCGATCCCGTGGCAACCTCAAAGGTGGAAGACCTGCTGGTCGAGCTGAAAAAGGAATACTCGCTCCTGCTGGTTACTCATAATATGGGCCAGGCAGCAAGGATATCGGATTACTCGATGTTCATGTACATGGGAGAGCTTGTTGAATATGATTTAACCACAAAGATGTTCACTCAGCCGTCCGATAAAAGAACCGAAGCATACCTTACCGGTAAATTCGGTTAACCAGAAACAGTAAGACAATGAATACAAAAAAGGAAACAGCAATACAGGAATTCGAAGACGCAATTACCATGATGGCCAACCTGGTCCTGGCACAATTGAGCTTCCTTGAAAAGATAATAGAGTCGCCCAGGGGGGAAAACGATTCCAGCCTTAAAGATGAAATAAAGAATAATGAAAAAGAACTCCACAGGTACGAGATAGAAATAAGCGACCGGTTTATAAACATTATTGTCCTTTTCCAGCCAAAAGCAAGCGACCTGCGAAAAATAGTGGCCATTTACAGGCTCTCCATTAACCTTGAAAGGATTGGAGATCTTGTGATCAATGTTACCAAAACGGTGATCGATCTTAAAAAGACAAGTGAGTACAGGTCTATGTCACAGCTGCTTAACAATATGTTCCTGGGAACCTCAGCCATGGTCGAAAAATCGTTACTTTCATTTACAAATAACGATATCGATTATGCTGTATGGACAATTCGCAATGATGAGATAATAGATGAGATGAATAAGAAACTCTTGCTGCAGTCATTAAGCAAGAGTAACCTTGACGAGAAGACAAGGAAATCGGTGAATGCATACCTGGAGCTCAGGGATACAATATCCGATATTGAACGGATAGCCGATCATGCAACAAATATAGCTGAAGTGACAATTTACAATCTCAAGGGCAAGGATGTAAGGCATTCAGACTTTGGGTCAAAAGAACCTCAAACAGAAGGATAAAAAAATGGAAGATAATATCAGGATACTTATTGTTGAGGACGAAGAGGATCTCTGCGAAATAATCGAGTTCAACCTGGCCGCCGAAGGCTACATTACAGAATCTGTAAACTCTGCCGAAGAGGCCCTTGGTAAGGATATCCCTTCATACTCGTTGTTTATCCTTCATGTCATGATGGGCAGGATCTCGGGATTCAGG
>JBJKPH010000365.1:0-7298 GCA_046706585.1 Bacteroidales bacterium
ACCTGGCGGGAGACCCTGTGCAGCACTTCTGTTCTTAATAAATCGAGCCATATCCGGTAAATTTCTATAATATTTTGATCTACTTTATCTCTTTCTGTCCGCTTGAGTTGACGAACAGTATTGTTCCCAGTTCATCATAACCCATAAATGCCTGGTCATTATCTTTCCTTGCCATTTCACCCCTGAAACCGATTAGTGTTATTCCTGCGTCTTTCGATTTTTCGTTAATCAGATCCCTGGTTACAGTACCTTCTTTTTCTATTATTATTTCGATATTCTTATCGGTAATGGGAAGCCGGCCTTCATTTATCAGCTTTTTCTTTAGAACAAGCATTTCATCGTAATGTTCTTCCCCGCAGAGTTCAAAGATCCTGATGTCAGATTTCCGCCAGTCGGGATGCCCTGAAATAATGAAGCTGAGCAGGATCATCAGGTTTGCGTTGTATTCATCTGTAGTCCTGATCCATACATGTATCCCGTTTTTGAAGTTTATCTGCCGTTTGCTGCTTGCCAGAATACAGACATCAAAATTTCCGGCATTGATCAGGGCATAGTTCTCAATTATTGCAGGCAGTTCGTCACGGGTGTCCTTGTCATATTCAAAGATCACCATATTATTTTCCATGCCCGATATGCCAGGTACCTGTATTGCCTGTGCAATAGCAGATGTATATGATGGTGAAATTATGGTATCGACATACACATGGTTCTCTATTTTCTCAAAACCTTTTATCAGTCTGTTCAGTTCTTCCTGTGCCCTCTGGTGTGTTGCCCTGGAATAATATCCCTCAATTTTATGCAGGTAAGTACCGAAGCCATACCTGTATGAGATCCAGTTCAGTAGCCTGAAGGCTGTATCCCTTTCAAAAGAGTGTTTCGTAATACATATTGCACTTGGCCTCCATTCCTGCTCGGTCTTCTTGTTCCTTGATTTCTGCAGATAAACCTGAAGATTCCTGCTGAGCTGGAACAGTGAATTGGCAAATATCGACTCCAGTCCTTTCCTGTCACGGTGGTAATAATTAATGTACATATACAGTAACGTCATTACTATAACGGCTGCTATCGCGTAGGTAGCATTGATCATGAACATCACCCATACGGCAACCAGGAATCCGCCTAATGACAGGAACCATTTCGATCTGAACGAAGGCCTGTATGAGGGGCTCGATCCGAAATGATTAAGGAAAGAGATAAGGCTCAGTGAGCCATAGGTGACCATAAAGAACATTGATATTATTTCGGCCACGGCATTTACGTTTCCCACGGCAACGAAAGTCATTGCGATAATTACAGTAACCAGGGAGGCATTTACAGGCTCACCGTCACTTTTCCTTCCTTTGGCAAGCCACCTGTTTATTCTTTTCGATGGAAATGAGTCATCATTTGCCAGGGCCTGTAACGTCCTTGGGGCTACCATCACCGATCCTATAGCCGAAGAGATGGTCGATGCTGCCAGTCCCACGGGAACGATCACTGCACCACCTATTGCAATCTTTGCCATTATCAGCTGGTTACCTACAAGATCTTCGGGAGTTGCCGAAAGAGCCAGTTTATATATTATAAAGAAATATATTATCATGCCGCTGATAGTGGCGGCCGTTGTGCCCAGCGGGATTGACTTACCCGGATTACGAAGGTCACCCGAGAGCCCCACTCCTGCAGTCATACCTGTAAAAGCCGGAAAGACGATCGCGAAAACGATAAAAAAACTGTCCCTGTTCCTGAATGCCGCATTGGCAAGGTTAAACGATGAGGTGCCGGCATGCTCCGTTTTGCCCAGGAAGAACATCACCAGCGAGAGAGCAAGTATTGCCACAACCACATAAAGTGTTTTGACACCCATATTAGCACCTTTCTTAAGGATCAGGACAGCAAGTGCCGACATTGCCGGTATACTTATTACCTGCCTTGGAAGTAAAATACCCAGTTTGTCATTGATAAAATTGAAAAAGAACTCAAAAGCTTCTGTAAAGGCGATAACGTAAAATGCCACGCTTATTGCCTGCGAAAGGTATAGTGAAATACCTATTGTGGCACCGATATTCAGACCGAACGAACGGCTGATGATAAAGTACTCACCTCCCCCTTCAACCCTTTTATTGGTTGCCAGTTCAGATATTGCAAGTGCAGTTGGTATTGTTACCATATGACCAAGGATAATGATCAGAACAACACCCCAGAAACCAATTGTTCCGACAGCATAACCAAATCTCAGGAAAAGGATCGCTCCGAGGATCGTAGAGATAGCTGTAAAAAAGACCGGGGCCGTTCCGAAACCACTTTTTCTTTCTGCTGGCATAGCTGTTAGAATTACTTAATAATTACTATAAAGATAGTACATAGATTTTTAAGTCGCTCAAGGAATATATTTTTTGGATAATTTAAAAAAGTGTTATTTTTGCATGCACAATGCGGGAATAGCTCAGTTGGTAGAGCACGACCTTGCCAAGGTCGGGGTCGCGGGTTCGAGTCCCGTTTCCCGCTCAACAGTCAGGAGGCATCGATTTTTCGATGCCTCTTTTGTTTTTTCAGGAGGATATGTGAGTTCAACTCAGATATTCTCTCTGAAAAAACAAAATGGCCACTTTGTGGCCTACTGACTGTTGAAAGCGACCCTCCAGGAGGAAAGGGTCCGTTCCTCCGGAGCTCTGCGAAGGAGGGACAATCCCGATGACAGCGAAGTTAACCCGTTAGGGAGGGATTTCCTAATCCCGACCAGTGCACTGTCCGTAGCAAAGTCACAGATTGCAAATCTGCTCCTCACGTCACAAAAAAATGTCGCAGATTCGGAGATCTGCGACAACGCACCATTTATTGTTGGTCCGGATCTCCGAATCCGGACCAGTACCTCACCTGATTATGTCGCAGATTCGGAGATCTGCGACAACGGGGGAAGGAGATCTGCGACAACGGGGGAAGGAGGCGACAACGGGGGAAGGAGATCTGCGACTAACGTTCCATACCCGTTATGGTCCGGATCTCCGAATCCGGACCAACGTAATAACAATTTATTGACCATAATAATTGATTCTCTGACACTCATTAGTTAATTTAATGTCCTGATTAATCATACCCTGTTATTAGCTTATGAAAAAAGTACTGGTGCTGGGAGCCGGCCTCGTTGCCAAACCTCTGGTTGAGTATCTGCTCAAAGAAAATATTCATGTAACAATAGGCTGTAATACATGCGGTAACGCCGAAAGGATGATCAATGGCCACCCCAACGGGACTTTTCTGAAAAGGGAGGCTGAGAACAAGACTTTGCTTGAAGATCTTGTTAAGGCCTCGGACCTGGTTGTAAGCCTGCTGCCATACAGGTTCCATCCCGAAGTTGCTGAGATATGTATCCGTTTGGGCAGGCATCTGGTAACAACATCATACGTCAGCGACAGGATGTTTGAGCTTGATGCCGATGCAAGGAAAAAAGGAGTGCTCCTGCTGAATGAGATAGGTCTCGATCCTGGAATAGACCATATGTCGGCAATGAGAATAATAGACCATATACATTCAAGGCACGGGAAGGTAATAAAATTCTTTTCACTCTGCGGTGCACTTCCCGCACCCGGATTCGATGATAACCCCTTCAGGTACAAATTTTCATGGAGCCCAAAGGGAGTTATTCTTGCAAGCAAAAATGAAGCCTTATATCTTGTTGATGGCAAAGATGTAAAGGTAGAATCAGCAGACCTTTTCAAAGTGAGGTTCGATTACGATTTTCCGGGTGTGGGTAACCTTGAAGTATATCCCAACAGGAATTCAAAGGAGTATATCGATATTTATAATATACCTGAAGTCAAAACAATTTTCAGGGGAACGTTCAGATTCCCCGGATGGTGTGAGATACTGGATGCGATAAAAAGTATTGATATGCTTAGCGAAAATGTCAGCGACTATTCAGGCGTAACATGGTCAGGTTTTATTGGATCCCTGCTTCCAGAGGATAAAGGTTCGCTTGCCGAACGTCTGGGAAAGCAGTTCGGCAGCAAATGGAAGCTGGTATATAATGCATTTGAATGGCTGGAAATGACGGGAGAAAGTGATATGGGCTACGGAAAAAGCTCTCCTTTCGAAATTTTATCAGACCGGATGATTAAAAAGATGATGCTGGGAAATGATGAGAAGGATATGATAGTGCTCCGTCATCTATTTCTGGCAGAATATCCGGGGAGAAACAGGGAAGTCATTGCTTCAGGGATGGTCGATTACGGATCTCCGTCGTCCAATACCTCAATTGCCCGGACAGTTGGTCTTCCTGCAGCCATTGCATCAAAAATGATCCTTGACGGAAAGATCTCCCTAACCGGTGTTTATCGCCCTGTTGTTCCGGAGATATATCATCCTGTTCTGGAAGAACTTGAAAAGATGGGGATCATTCTTAACGATGAGTACGGACTCCCCGAATCAGCTATGATCAGTGATATCAGAAGCTGAGAAATAAATTCTATATCAGAAAACGATCAGAACTTCTCGTTCACTCCCAGTCCGAAAAGGGCAAAATCATACTTTACCGGATCATAAGGATCAAAACTTCTCAGGCTGGCTGTCAGTTCTTCAACCGCCTTCCAGTCGTTAGCCCTGCGCTCAAGCAGGCCCAATCGTCTCGATGTATTTCCGGTATGCAGGTCAAGTGGTATCATAAGCGATGACGGGGAAATTCTTTTCCATATGCCAAAATCGACACCCCTGCCATCGGATCTTACCATCCATCGCATGAACATGTTGATCCTTTTACCGGCGGCATTTCCGGTAACATTGGCAAAATGTTTGCCTGTACGCCTGCTTCCGGGTATACTGAAAAACCTTTCCCTGAGAGATCCAACAGCCTCTCTTAATGACAACCCGTTGTATAGACCGTCGGCTATAATATCTTCCATACTCTCATAGTTCCTGTATATTTCCCTTAAAGCCCTGATGAAATAGATACAATCGATGCCGTTGAAAGTCCTGTAATAGAATGATCCGAACCGCTCAAGAGTACTGTCATCGCCTGAGCGAATGAATTCGTAAGGCTCGTTACCCATCATATCCATCAATTTGTCGGCGGCTGAAAGGATTAGATCACGCCGGCCCCAGGCAATGGTGGCAGTAAGAAACCCGGAAATTTCAATATCCTGTTTTGAAGTGAAGCGGTGTGGTATTGAAACGGGGTCACCGGGGATAAATTGCGGATTATTGTACTGAAGGTATTTCTCTTCAAGGAACTCCTTCATCTCGTCATGAGGGATACCCCTAAAGCTTCTTTTTTCAACCATTGACAATCAGCCCGTCCTTGATCTGTATAACCCTGTCGGACATACCGGCAAGTTCCCTGTCATGCGTGACTATCACTATCGTCTGACCAAATTCATCCCTGAGGTCGAAAAACAGTTTGTGAAGCTCCTGCTTATTTTCAGTATCAAGGTTACCCGACGGTTCATCAGCAAGGATCACACCTGGATTATTAACAAGTGCACGGGCTACTGCCACCCTTTGTTGTTCTCCGCCGCTGAGCTCAGATGGTTTGTGTTCAAGCCTGTCTCCCAGCCCCAGGTATTCAAGCAATTCAGCCGCTCTCTTTTCGGCAATACTCTTTGATTTTCCTGAAATGAATGCAGGTATGCAAACATTCTCAAGAGCAGTGAATTCGGGCAGTAACTGGTGAAACTGAAAGACAAAACCAATTTTATCATTTCTGAATTTTGATATCTCTTTCAGTGAGAGTTTTTCGATAGCCACATCATCATATAGTACCGAACCCGAATCAGCACGGTCGAGTGTTCCCATTATCTGCAGCAGAGTGGTCTTCCCTGCTCCACTGGGTCCGACAATTGTTATTATCTCCCTGTCTCCTATCTCCAGATCGATCCCTTTCAATACGTTGAGATCGCCATATGATTTTCTTATTCCTGTTGCCCTGATCATTTATAAATTCAAATTACTTTCTCCTACCTGGTAAATAAAAGGTAAATATAAACAAAATAGAATGTTGTAAGAATGAGTCCTTTCCATCTTCCAAGAGATGAACCTTTAACAGGCAGCATCAATAGCATCAGTAATACAGAGATAGCTGTCATCCAAATCATATCGCCTGTGAATTTGGCCTGCTCTGTAACCCTAATCGGGTTTATTACTGATGACACACCCAATATCGCCAGCAGGTTAAATATATTTGATCCTATAATATTCCCTATCGATATTTCCTTCTGTTTTCTGATCGCTGCCATCACCGAGGTCACAAGCTCAGGCAGGCTTGTACCAATTGCTATTACTGATACTGAAATAACTCTATCACTTATTCCCAGTTCACGGGCTATGCCGGTGGCTCCTTTTACAAGAAACTCTGCACCAATGGCTAAGCCTGCACTTGATACCAGCAACAGCAGCAGTGTAGTTGACATGGGGAAAGCTGGTTCAGCAGGTTTATCATTGCTTTTCCTTACCAGCTTTCTCGATCTGGTAATTGAAAACCAAACAAAGAGGATGATCATTGTGAGCAGGATCAATCCTTCAAACCGGCCCAGACCGTCACCTGTTAATACAAAAACCAGTATCAGCAGTGAGGAGGCTGTCATAAAGGCCCAGTTCCTTATCACCGATCGTGTATCTACAAAGAAAGGCGCAATCATTACCGTAATCCCCAATACTATTCCAATATTGGAAATATTACTCCCCACAATATTACCAAGCGAAATATCTGGATGTCCTCCGGCAGACGCCAGTATGCTCACAAAAAGCTCAGGTGCCGAAGTACCGAATGATACGACAACCAGTCCCACAACCAGTGAGGATATTTTAAGGTGAGCAGCAAAAGACACACTTGACCTGATCAGGAATTCACCGCTGAATAAAAGGAGTACCAGGCCTGCAATCAGAAGAAAAATTTCCATCAATAATTTTATTTGAAGGGGAAAGCAGGGGTTCAGTCTTTAAGGTCTTTTTTAACCGTATCGGAGATATCCTTGATATCCTTGCGGATGTCCATTGTGCTTTCGTCAAATTCCCTTTTTATATCATCTGTGGCCTTTCTGAACTCCCTCATACCCTTACCCAAACCTTGTGCAATATTGGGTATTTGTTTTGCCCCGAAAAGGACCAGTGCGACAACCATAATAATTAAAATCTCCTGGCCGCTTATGAATAACAAAGTCATCATCTCTGCATGCTATAACTAATGCAAAGTTAATAAAGAAATTGATAATAGAATAACTACTACTAATACTCCGAACGGAAACGTTGGTCCGGATCTTCGAATCCGGACCAGTAGCTTTTCCGGATAATGTCGCAGATTCGGAGATCTGCGACTAACGAGGGGGAAG
>JBJKPH010000366.1:0-3302 GCA_046706585.1 Bacteroidales bacterium
CCGTAATATTGTTCTTCATTGCATTATATGCCCGTTATTATTTCCCCAATATCGACAGTGAACATGCTTTGACTATGACCATTAACAAAATTCATCATCCTCTTCTCGGAGGTATAGTAATTGCGGCCTTAATGAGTGCTGTAATGTCTTCCGCAGACTCAATCCTGAATTCATCCACGGCTATAATTGTAAAAGATATATTCGAATTTCATTTCAAGAAAAAGGATACCGATAAGAATAACCTGAAATATGCCAGGATATTTTCTGTTCTGGTCGGTGTGCTGGGAATTATCCTGGCACTTGTACTGCCGAACATAATTGACCTTTTATTGCTTACCTATACTTTATGGGCGCCGGGAATACTCCTGCCTGTGGTTGTAGGTGTATTGTCGGATAAAAAATCTGGCTATCAGAATAATCTTATTTTTATAACCATGGTTCTTTCGGTCGCCGGCACCATTGTACTTATGACCCTTAATAATGAGTTATTCAGATACCCTGCAATATTCGGGGTTCTGATATCCTTACTTGTTTATTTTTCAGGCAGGCTGTATTTCAAATCAAGGCAATATATTACAGGTAGGGCGGTTTGATTTATTTTTAATCATTTTCTCTTTTACAGGATCATAGATTCAGATAAATTTTTGAAGAGTCTCGAATAGTATTCTCCTGTCGAATGGTTTGGAAATAAATCCGTTACAACCCGATTCTATTGCTTTTTTATGATCATTTACATGCGCTGTCTGTGCTATAATCGGGATTACGGAACCGGTAGATCTTATTTTTCTTACAGCCTCATATCCATCCATAACTGGCATTTTGATATCCATTAGGATAAGGTCTATATGCTGATCATTCATGAAAAATTCCACTGCCTCAAAACCATTGCGTGCATGTATTATTTCAACATCTGTTTTTGAAAGAAGATAATTGAGTAGTTTGAAATTACTTTCTACATCTTCCGCTATAAGAATCTTTTTCCCTTTCATGCTTGCTTGTTTTAATATGTGTTCAGTATTCTCATCAGGCTGTATATCTGTGACAATTTTTTTATGTGGTATGGAAAAATAGAATGTTGATCCTTTGCCAGGCTGGGAGTCAAACCATAATGTTCCGTTCAGCATTTCAACATATGCTTTGGTAATTGAGAGCCCAAGCCCTGTGCCTTCGAATGTTCTTGACTGTGAATGGTCTGCCTGGTAGAACCTGTCAAAGATTCTCGACCGGTCCTCTTCACCGATTCCTATACCGGTATCGGATACATAAAACTCCAGTTTGTCATTTACAGGCCGGTAGCCGAAGCTGATGTTTCCCTCATCTGTAAATTTTAAAGAATTGTTTACAAGGTTTGTAATGATCTGGTTCAGTTTAGTCTTGTCGGTTTCCACCTGTGCCATCTGGTTCGGAAGGGGACAAATAAATTCCAATGATATATTCTTTTCTATGGCTTTTAACCGGAACATTTCATATGCATTCTTCAATAGCTCGTTGACATTTATCCGGCTTTTAACAACCCTGACCTGGTTTGTCTCAATGTTAGATATTTCAACTATATCATTTATTATGGCCAGCAGGTGGTTGCTGCTTAGCTCAATCGTATCAATAAATGAATCACGGGTATCAGGGTCAATCTCTTCGTCTTTCAGGAGTGAGCTGAACCCGACTATTGCATTCATGGGGGTTCTTATCTCATGAGAAATATTGTGCAGGAATGCTGTTTTTAACCTGTCGCTTTCCTGTGCTTTATCCCTGGCTTTTATCAGGGCTTCTTCGGCCAGCTTTTGTTTTGTTATATCAATAAAGACCATATAAAGTGCAGTGACCGAGTATTCTGATTTTATGGGAACACCCGTTACTGAAACGAAAATTACGGAACCATCTTTTTTCTTTCTTATTGTAGTTTCTATATATCCGGTACCATCAAGGATTTCACTTATGAAATTTTCCGCTTCTTCTCTCAGTTCATCCGGAACGATCAGACGTGTAATGTTTTCACCAATTATTTCTTCTCTTTTATATCCGAATATTTTTTCAAAGCTTGAATTGAGGTTCAGAATATTTCCTTGTGTGTCGAGATATACTTTTGCTGCCGGTGAGTTAAGAAAAAGCTGGTCGCTTTTTTGTTTTTGTGAGATTATTTCTGCCTCTGCCTCCTTAATTGAACATATGTCAACCAGAATACCTATTATACCAGCTGGTTTGCCATGTTCATCGGACACGGGGAAGGATTTGTCGCTCAGCCATTTCAGTTCACCGTTTTTAGTCTCAATAAGGTAGTCTGCAGTAAAATTGTCACTTCGCTTTTCCTCTGGTATATTTTCAAGACTCACAGGGATTATTCTGTCCCCTGACAGACGTTCTGCTTTTACAATAAGATTTTCAATACCGGTGTCATTGATCTCCTCGCATGTATATCCCGACACCATTTCTATTGCAGGATGAATATAAATAAACCTTTTACAATCTTCGGTCATCTGGTACATCACCGAGTTTGTCCTTCCGGCTATTAGATCCATCCTTTCTCCCGTAGTCCTGAGTTCCCTCATCATCCTGTTGCGTGTCAGTATTTTCCACATCTCATTCATTAACAGTATAAGGTGGCGTGAATCGGATTCAGTGTAAGAGGCTTCTTTATTTCCAGTCCCGGCAATTAAGACAATCTCCCTGTTATCAATTACAGGTATGCTCATGTGACTTTTTAAATCAGGACTACCGGGGAGGTGATTATTTTTACTTTCATTTAAATTCTCAGCATTATGAAAAACCGGCATCCCTGTTCTTAGAGGTTCCGTCCATATTTCCGTCCCTGAAAGATTAAAACTCAGATTGTCAGTTACTATAAGTTCTGTTATGCCATCATCATTGTTCAGGATAATATTTGTTTCTTTTGCATCAATAAAATGAAGATAAGCCATTCTGCTGCCTGTTATCTTCAGTGCCATTTCGAGTGTAGTCTTAATAAGATCCTGTTCGGGTATATCTGTTTTCTGACTCAGGGAATAAAGAGATTTGCCAGCCATGTTAGTTATGTGCAGTTCACTGTCGGCTATTTCCTTTTCTTCCCGACTGTCAATATTTGAGAGAGCGAAAGCAAGATCTTCCGCAATTTCTTTCATTATATTGATTATTTCATGTGTGAAGAAGTCCTCCCTCATTGATGCTATCAGTATGGATCCTTTGTTTGATTTAGTCCCCGATACAGGGAATATTGCATATGAACCCATATTCCAGCCGGAAAGTAGCTTTTGTTCACCATTTGTGCTATTGGCAGAGCCGGAGAAAATTATTGGTTCTCCAATGTC
>JBJKPH010000367.1:0-6967 GCA_046706585.1 Bacteroidales bacterium
GAGGATAGCCGGGGAAAGCGGTTATTCGCTCGATAATCTCAGAATAATTCATGAACCGGGTATTGAGGCTGCTACCGATCTGGCAGTAAAAATGGTCAGCAGCCGTGAAGCCGATGTGCTGATGAAAGGGAAGGTGGGTACGTCAACACTGCTGAAAAGCGTTCTGAACAAGGAGTGGGGACTTCGTACAGGTGACCTGCTTTCACATATTGCACTGTTCGAAGTGGATACATATCTCAAACTAATCGCCGTCACCGATGTGGCAATGAATATTGCACCTAACCTGCAGGATAAGATATCAATCGTCAATAACTCCGTCAGATGCCTTAACAACCTGGGAGTGAAAATCCCCAAGGTGGCAGTCCTTGGAGCCGTGGAAATGGTAAATGAGAGTATGCAGGCGACCCTCGATGCCGCCCTGTTGTCTAAAATGAACCAGAGAGGACAGATTGTGAACTGCATAATTGACGGCCCGCTGGCTTTTGATAATGCTGTTAGCCTCACCAGCGCCAGCCAGAAAGGTATAAAGAGCGAGGTGGCTGGCGATACGGACCTGTTGCTGATGCCGGATATCGAAGTTGGTAACGTACTGTACAAATCACTTGTCTTTTTCGCCAGGGCAAAGGTCGCCTCAATGATCCTTGGTGCTGCTGCCCCGATAGTTCTGACCTCAAGATCAGACAGCGAACAGGCAAAATATGACAGCATAATACTGGCTGCAGCTTCTACACAGGAATGATATGAAAGAGAGGTATATTCTGGCTATAAACCCTGGTTCAACATCTACCAAATTTGCTCTTTTCAGGGAGTCAGATCCGATATTTGAGGAAAATATCAAACACAGGCTGACCGATATTGAAAAATATAAAAGGATCGCCGAACAGTTTGATATGAGAAAAAAACTGATCCTTGACAGGCTAAGTGACCTTAAGGTGGACCTTTCATCTATAAAAGCCGTTGTGGGACGTGGTGGATTCCTGAAACCTATCGAATCAGGTATCTACAGTGTAAATGAAAATATGCGCAGGGATCTTCTGGGGGGACTTAGGGGTGAGCATGCAAGTAACCTGGGAGGACTGATTGCATATAGTATAGCATCGGAAATACCGGGAGCCAGGGCTTTTATAGTTGACCCTGTGGTCGTAGATGAATTCGATGATGTGGCCAGAATATCCGGTCATCCCGAATTTACCCGGAAGTCGGTGTTCCATGCCCTTAACCAGAAAGCAGTGGCCAGGCTATATGCAGGATCGGTTGGCAGAAATTATGAAGATATGAACCTGATAGTAGCTCATATGGGAGGAGGAACAACAGTAGGAGCACACAGGAAAGGAAGGGTCGTTGATGTTAATAACGGATTGAACGGCGACGGTCCGCTTTCACCCGAGCGTTCAGGGACTCTGCCTACGGGTCAGGTTGTGGAACTATGCTTCAGTGGAAAGTATACAAGGGATGAGGTGATGAAGATGCTTACCGGAAGGGGAGGAATGGTCGCTTATATGGGAACAAATGACTTCAGGGAAATTTCAAGAATGGCAGAAGGCGGCGACAAAAAAGCACTGATGGTTTGCAGGGCTGCAGCTTACCAGACAGGTAAGGAGATTGGAGCAATGGCTGCCGTTTTGCATGGACAGGTAGATGCAATTATTCTGACCGGTGGAATGGCATTCCAGAAATCACATACTGATTATATTACCGAAATGGTGAAAAGCATAGCCAGGGTAATAGTAATACCCGGTGAAGATGAACTAAAAGCACTCGCATATAATGGTCTGCTCGCACTGAACGGTGAAATAGAAATAAAGGAATACGTTTAGCCTTGAGAGTGAGTTTTATTCATTGTTGCTGGATTTCGGTTAACGACCTACGCGCCCATATCCCATATCCCATATCCCATAGACCATAGACCATAGACCATAGACCATAGACCATAGACCATAGACCATAGACCATAGACCATACCCCATATCACATAGACCATAGCCCATAGACCATAGACCATATCCCATACATATCCTTACGCCTTCATTTCGGATCAGAAAGTGCTACAGGCAATATCTTACCGTTAAAATACTTATGACCGTTTACAGCGAACCATGCTACAAAATCAGCCATTCCACCAGCATCAACGGGCGCGGTTAATCCGGGAAATGCATTTTCAAACATTTCGGTCTGTACTCCCCCGGGCGAGATACAATTAAATGATATTCCCTCATTGTGAAACTCAACAGCCAGCGACTCGGTAAGTGACATAAGCGCAGCTTTGGCTGCACCATAGAGTGAAAGACCGGAAAATTTCCGGCTTCCCTGGTAACCCGACATGCTTCCAATGTTCACAACATGTGATCCCTTGTGCATCAGGGGTATGAGTACCCGGATAAGCCTGGCGGGTGAAATGAAATTGGTTGATATTATCTCATCTTCCACATCATTACTTATATCCGGGAAAGGTGATTTTGAGAGGAATCCTGCATTATTTATCAGAATATCCAGGCTTTTGAAATGCTCCGAAACCTTTTTTAAAAGCATCTGAGGGCTTTTTACCATATCGGTGATTGAACCCGTGATGATATCTATATTGTCGTTTACAGAGGCTGATTTCAGGCTTTTAAGTCCTGTCTCAGACCTGGAAATTGCAATTATCCTGTTTTCGGTATTAAGCGACAGCTGCAGGGCGGTCTCCCTGCCGATGCCTCTGCTGGCCCCTGTAATGATAATATTCATTTCTTCCTCCTGCTGAATTTACTTTGATAAAATTTCTACTTTTACAAAAATTTCATATTCAAATGTACAATTTTTGATAGTGATCCGGCATGCATTATTTTGATTATTTCCTTAGGCTCATGCCGCGAAAGACAGTTATCATGAACAGAGTACTGCCACTTTTTTTAATTTTACTGTTGGCTCCGGCCGCAGAAGGGCAGGAAACAAGAACCGGACAACAGGCTCCTCCGATCAGTGAACGGATCTATTTCGGCGGAAATTTCGGTTTACAGATCGGTACTTATACAGATATCGAAGTATCTCCTGAAGTGGGAATATGGCTGCAACCGAGGATTGCAGTAGCGGCCGGACCATCAATAAGGTATATGAAGGATCCGCTTGGTAAGACCGATGTGTACGGAGGGAAAGCCTACCTGCGCTTCGTGCGGGTTTTCGACATCAGCAATATTATTCCGGTAGGAGTCAGGTTGTCGCTCTTCATGCAGGCCGAATATGAGACACTGAGCTTCAGATCAGACTGGTTCGGTACGGCAACAGTGGAACCAAGAACAACTGTAAGTACCGCATTCGCCGGTTTTGGATTCAGCCAGCCGATGGGAAGGAAGGGAAGTATCGATATTGCTTTATTGTTTGTTATATATGACTCAGGTTATGAGATATATAGCAATCCTGAGTATCGTATAGGATTTACATTCTGAGATTCCGTGATGTGCTGTTTTCGGTTAGGATCATGGCATAATATATTGTTATCAGCAATCAGATTGGATTTTCAGAGTCAAATCGTTAGTTTTACGGATTCTTTTACGGAATATAAATAAAAAAATAATTAGGATGATAGTTGAGAAAGACAGGATGGTATCCCTGGTTTATACGCTTAAGGAGAATGACAGTGAAGGTGATGTAGTAGAGAGCATTGATGAAGCAAGTCCGCTGAATTTTCTGTTTGGTGCGGGTCAGATGCTTCCGGGTTTTGAGAATAACCTTCTGAACCTGAAAGAAGGCGATGATTTTGAATTCGGGCTGAAAACTGAGGATGCTTATGGTGAAAGACGTGAGGAACTGCTTGTCAATATTCCATTAAATGTATTTGAAGTCGACGGAAAGATCGATGAAGAGGTTTGTAAGGTTGGAAACCAGGTTCCTATGGCCGATTCCCAGGGAAGAAGATTGCTGGGTACCGTAACAGAGATTGGGGATGAAAGTGTAAGAATGGACTTTAACCATCCAATGGCAGGGGTTGGTCTCTATTTTACGGGCAGGATCCTGAATGTAAGGGAACCATCACAGGAAGAGATCAATATTTTTACCGGAAACGGCGGTTGCAGTACATGCGGTAGCCAGGAATCATGCTCCGGTACATGCTGATCGCACTGACCTGAGGTAAAACATGTTTTATAATATTCCCTGTTTCTTTTTCTGCGGAATATTATTTTTATTTTTACGCGATCCCGGCTAATGCCGGGATTTGATAATAGTGCGGTAAATACCATTGCATATGAAAGCTAAGAGAAAATATCCCTCGTGGCTAAAAATAATTATCGGGATGGTCGTGGGGATCATCTGGGGATTGTTAGCCGTGAAGCTTAATCTTGAACACTTTACTGCCAACTGGATAAAACCCTGGGGGACAATATTTATCAAACTGTTGAAACTGGTTGCAGTACCTCTTATCTTCGTTTCACTGGTTAAGGGAATAACATCTGTTACCGATATATCCAAGCTTTCACGTATTGGACTAAAAACAATATCTCTTTACCTGATCAATATCGTTATTTCAATAGTACTTGGATTGGTCGTGGTTAATACATTCAGGCCCGGTGATTCATTTTCGGAGGAGAAAAAGGTACAGTTCCAGGAAAAATATATTCAGTCGATCAGGGAAAAAGAAGCTGTGGCCCAGGATCTGAAACAGGGATCACCTCTATACTTCTTCGAGGAAATGGTGCCTGATAATATATTTAATGCGGCAGGAGATAATACCAAGATGCTCCAGATAATTTTCTTTTCATTGCTCTTTTCCATTGCGATGATCATCCTGAAGTCGAAGCAGATAACGGTTGTACGTGAACTGTTCGACGGGCTTAACGATATTATCCTGAAGATCGTTGATATAATTATGATGTTTGCACCGGTCGGTGTCTTTGCCCTGCTCTCATCCCTTATTGCTGACTTCTCGGGTGATGCCGACCTGTTTATTGCCCTGGGTAAGTATGCTGCGATAACTTTCTTCGGGATACTTGGATTGCTGCTTACCCTGTATCCGCTATGGATAGGGCTTTTCTCAAAGGTCAGGATAAAAGAATTCCTGGGTGCCATGTTTCCTGCACAGCTGGTGGCTTTCTCAACCAGTTCATCAGCAGCAACGCTGCCTGTCACGCTAAAGCAATGTACCGAAAAACTGAAGGTCTCCAGGGGAGTTGCAAATTTTGTGCTGCCGGTGGGAGTAACCATAAATATGGACGGTACTTCATTTTACCAGGCTGTGTCAGCAGTCTTTATTGCTCAGGTGTTCGGACTTGACCTTACGATTACACAGCAGCTTACAATTATTCTGACGGCAACACTGGCGTCAATTGGAACTCCGGGTGTACCGGGAGGAGCTATAATAATGCTGGTGATAGTACTATCTACGGTAGGAATACCGGCTGAGGGAATAGCCCTGATCATGGGTATTGAACGCCCGCTGGATATGATGCGTACTGTAGCTAATATTACCGGCGATGCCATGGTTGCAACAGTTGTCGCATCAAGCGAAAATGAAATAGGCAGGGAAGATGAAGAACCGGACCAGGAACAGGAGATAATTCCGTAATGTTTTATTAATGAGTCTCAAAGAAAAGAATTATGCTTAAAAAATTACCACTGTGGGCAAAGATAATCATTGGGATGATAGCAGGTTTTGTATGGGGAATGTTTGCCGTTAGGGTAAACCTTACAGAATTTACATACGATTGGATCAAGCCATGGGGCACAATATTTCTTAAACTGCTGAAACTGATAGCTGTTCCGCTGATATTTGTCTCACTGGTTAAGGGCATTTCCAGCCTGACAGATATCACCAAGCTTTCACGTATCGGCCTTAAAACTATTACATACTATATAGCTTCAACCCTTATCGCTACATTCCTCGGGCTTTTTATCGTTAATATAGTGAAGCCCGGTAATGCATTTCCACAGGAAAAGAGGGAGGAATACCTGGGTAAGGTGGAACTTAACCTCGCTGACCGGTCAAAAGAGGCTGAAGATGTGTCAGGTTCACCACTTGTCTTCTTCGAGGAAATGGTCCCTGATAACGTCTTTAAAGCATTGGGCGATAACTCCAAAATGCTGCAGGTGATCTTTTTTTCAATCCTGTTTGCCATAGCAATGGTCCTTGTTCCGAATAAAAAAGTAGCGACAGTAAGGAATCTGTTCGATAATCTCGATAGTATTATACTGAAGATAGTGGCGATCATCATGAGGTTTACACCTATTGGTGTGTTTGGTCTCCTGGCAGGCGTGGTAGTCGATTTTGCCGGTGATACCGATATCTTTGTAGCCCTGGGGAAATACTTCTTTACTGTATTTTTCGGACTTCTGTTCATGCTTATATTCCTCTATCCAACATATCTTAAAATATTTACCAGAAAAATTGGGATTATTAAGTTCCTGAGAGCACTGTTACCTGCCCAGATTGTCGGATTTTCAACTAGTTCAAGTGCTGCCGCACTACCGGTGACAATGCGACAGAATACAGAAGAACTGGGTGTCTCCGATGAAATAGCAAACTTTGTCTTACCTGTAGGGGTGACTATCAATATGGACGCCACTGCCTTCTACCAGGCTATAGCAGCAGTGTTTATTGCGCAGGTTTATGGGATTGAACTCACAATAGCCCAGCAACTTACCATTGTACTGACAGCAACATTGTCATCGATTGGTGCACCTGGAGTGCCTGGCGGTTCAATAGTTCTTATTATCATGGTGCTTTCATCGGTCGGATTGCCGATAGAGGGACTGGCCCTGATACTTGGGGTTGACAGGCCACTTGATATGCTGCGCTCTGCTGTTAATCTTACCGGTGACACCACCATAGACTGTATTGTCGCATACAGTGAAAATGAAATAGACTTCGAAAAACACATTGAATAATGTGACGCTTCTGGTTATAGTACCGGGGTTTATGGGCGATTATTTGGAATACTGCCTGCCTGCGTCCCGTCGCCAAAGGCTTTGGCCGCCGGAGACCGGCAGGCAGGGTTTA
>JBJKPH010000368.1:0-6232 GCA_046706585.1 Bacteroidales bacterium
ATCTCCGAATCTGCGACATTCCCTGATAGAGTTACCGGTCCGGATTCGGAGATCCGGACCAACGAGGTATAGTAAGTCGCAGATCTCCCCCTCCCCGTTGTCGCAGATCTCCGAATCTGCGACATTCCCTGATAGAGTTACCGGTCCGGATTCGGAGATCCGGACCAACGAGGTATAGTAAGTCGCAGATCTCCTCCCTCCCCGTTGTCGCAGATCTCCGAATCTGCGACATTCCCTGATAGAGTTACTGGTCCGGATTCGGAGATCCGGACCTAACGAAGGGAGTCAATCACGACCGACTAGACGAGTCAGATCCGAACCAACGGTTTCGCTTTGTAGGGTAAGCAGTTAAAAAAAAAACACCTTTGTTAATAATGTCCGTGTTTTCGGTTTGATATCAAAAAATAAAACCGGGAAATTCGTGGCTGAACATATTTTAGCGAAATAGGATGGTTTACAGGAAACCGGTGGTAGTATTCTGTCTTGTAATGATCTTTCTTTCCTCAATAGCACGAGGTCAGGAGGGAAACAGGGAGGTAATAGCCCGTTCCGGGGATGGTATACATAAGCTGCTGAAAGAAAGCGGACTGGACCCATATGAGTATACCGAAAAGTTCATCGAACTGAACAAGTCCAATATTGGTGCCGACAATACCCTTTTCGCAGGAAGAAAATATTATATACCTCTACCTGAAGGAGCTCTGGAAACAACCAGTGGTGCAAAGAAGGTAAGCAACGGTTCGGTTGTTCGTGAGTATGATATATTTGGGAAGGAATATTCGAGGGTAGAAATAACAGACAATACACTGGCCGGAACTGTTTATTATCTTATGTCGGGTCATGGCGGTCCCGATCCCGGGGCAAGCGGAAAATACGGTCCATATACTCTTACCGAGGATGAATATGCCTATGATGTTACACTCAGGCTGGCAAGGGACCTTATAAGTCACGGGGCTCTGGTATATATGATTACACGCGATAATAATGACGGAATAAGAGATGAGAGCATTCTGAAAAAGGATAATGACGAACAATGTTACCCTGCAAATTCCATCCCTGTTAATCAGATGGCAAGGCTTAGGCAGAGAACCGAAACGGTGAACAGGTTATATGCGGGTAACAGGGGCAGGTACCAGCGACTAATTGTGATCCACCTCGACAGCAGAAGCAATGGCGAGAATATTGACGTATTCTTCTATCATCACCAGAACAGCGCAAACGGTAAAAAACTGGCTGAAAGCATCCATAATACTTTCAGGGAAAAGTACAGACAATTCCAGCCTAACCGCACCTACAGGGGTAGTGTATCTACAAGGAGCGGCCTGTATGTAGTGAGGAATACCGATCCTCCTACCGTATTTATTGAACTTGGAAATATTCGAAACGCCAGAGATCAGAGACGATTTGTTATTTATGATAACAGGCAGGCTCTTGCAAACTGGATATACGATGGCATTATTGCTGATTACAATGACCGCTGAAATGATATTTAGAAGTAATTAAAGAGATCTGATACGATGAACTTTATAGATATAATTATAATTATAATACTTGCCTGGAGCATAATCAGAGGATTCAGGAACGGACTGGTAATTGAGGTTTCAAGCGTGGCTGCCCTGATACTGGGCATCTGGGGAGCAATACGATTTTCGGGTTACACACAGGCTAAGCTAATTGACTTCTTTGATATGCAGACCGATTATATAGGCCTGATATCTTTTATCCTGACCTTTGCCGGGATAGTAGTAATTGTGCATTTTCTTGCAAAGGTGATTGATAAGCTGATGAAGGCTGTTGCGCTTGGATTTGTGGTAAGGATATTGGGAATGCTGTTTGCTCTGGTAAAAAGTGTGCTTATCCTGAGTATTGTTTTTGTGATCCTTAATACTATTGACCAGAGAGTGAGATTCCTGCCAAAGGATAAGATTGATGAATCGATGCTATACAACCCGATATCAGATTTTGCCCCTATGCTTTTCCCGATAATCGAGGGAGGCGACCTGAGGCAAAGCTTTGACAACCTCAGGAACAGAAAGAAAGATAATGATGAAAAGCCGATGGTCTGACCTGAGATGTTATATGTACTTACCTGCTCTAAACAGCAACGTTAATTACCGGAACTGCCTTTTTCAAACAGAGTGTATAGCACAGAGACTGTAACAATACTGTTTCTCAGTTTTACCGCACCGTTTACAGAATGATTTACATTAAGCGGTGTAAGTCCGATATTGTACCTTAATCCGGCTGACAGCTTTTCGTTAAACGAATAGCTTGCACCCAGATTTATGCCCAGGTCGAAGAATTCACGTTGTTCCCTGGTATCTTCCTGTGTTTCATAAATTACACTACCTGCGTCCACAATCTGCTGCACATAATTGGAAGAAAGGCGAAACCCCGGTTGCAGACCGGCTTCAAAGGTAATATTGTTACTATAATCATAACGTGCCATCAGGGGCAGGATAAGGTAAGTGATTTTTTCATCTGAGATATATTCGTAATCAGTGGTAGGGTTGAATGTGTGCTGTACTCCGCCCTGCAGAGAAACAAGCAATTCAGGCTGGAAAGATATCTTTTCTGACCATGGTATTTGATAAAAGACCCCCAGATGCCCTCTCATCTTTGCATCTATCTGATGTGAAGGAGAAGCTATCATGTCGGCCAGACTGACTCCTCCCTTTACTCCAAAGGATCCATTTTCAAGTAATGATTTAAAGTTTTGAGCATTAGCATAATTCCCGATTACCATTAATAATGATACGAGTAATACGGATGATTTTTTCATTTTAATAAATAGTTTACCGTTAAATAATTCAATTTATACTTTACAGTCAAGCGGGCCGACTGTGAAGTATGATGAGTCGTGGATGCAGGCTCATCATTTCAGGCGCCTAATATAGCTATTATCCTTTGAAAACTTCCTGCAAGCACTTTTAAAGAAGAGGTATCGTTTTCTTTTGGTTATGATCATTCTGACTAAAACCTCTTTCCACAGGATATCCGGTAAGTGGTTTATTTACTCCTTTTGCTCTCTCTGTCAGCAGCCCGGATTTTTAATCACCTGTGTAAAATAGGGTGATTTTATGTATGTTTGCATTTTCAATATTATCTTTTGGCGGATGAATTTTATAGATGAACTAAAATGGAGGGGCATGATCCACGACATCATGCCGGGGACTGAAGAGTTGCTTGAAAAGGGGATGGCCACAGGCTATGTAGGATTCGATCCGACAGCAGATTCGCTGCATATAGGCCACCTGGTTCAGGTATTCCTTCTGAGGCATTTTCAGAATCACGGTCACAGACCGGTCGCTCTCGTTGGTGGTGCAACAGGGATGATTGGTGATCCGTCGGGGAAATCAGAGGAGAGAAACCTTCTGAGTGAAGAGTCGCTCCGCCATAATCAGGATCGTATTAAAAGCCAGCTTTCACGGTTCCTTGATTTCGACTCGGAAATTTCAAACAAAGCCATTATGGTAAATAACTATGACTGGATGAAGGAATACTCATTTCTTGATTTCATCCGTGACATAGGGAAACACCTTACCGTTAATTATATGATGGCGAAAGACTCGGTTAAGAAAAGGTTGGGTTCCGATTCGGGCAACGGGATGTCTTTTACTGAATTTTCTTACCAGCTGGTTCAGGGATACGACTTTCTGGTGCTTTACAGGGATATTAATTGCAGGATACAGATGGGCGGATCGGATCAGTGGGGGAATATTGTAACCGGTACCGAACTTATAAGACGAAAGGATGGGGGCGAAGCCTTTGCCCTTACATGTCCCCTGATCACTAAATCAGACGGGACAAAATTCGGGAAGACCGAATCGGGAAACGTATGGCTTGATCCTGAAAAGACCTCTCCGTACCATTTCTACCAGTTCTGGCTTAACGTGTCGGATAAGGATGCAGGAAAATATATTAAGATATTCACCTTTCTGGACAGAGAGGAGATAGAAGCCCTTATAGCCTCCCATAACAAAGAGCCGCATCTGCGCATTTTGCAAAAGAAACTGGCCGGTGAGATGACCATGATGGTACATTCAGAGGATGATCTGCGTTCTTCAATTGAAGCTTCAGAGATATTGTTCGGTAAAGGCACGACCGACTCACTGAAGAAAATGAAGGAGAAAACATTTCTGGATATCTTCGAAGGTGTTCCCACATTCGATGTTAAGAAGCAACTATTCTCAGACGGGACCAGTGTAGTTGATCTGTGTACCGATCAGGCAGCTGTATTCCCTTCGAAGGGTGAAATGAGGCGGCTTATTCAGGGTGGCGGCGTGAGTATAAACAAAGATAAGGTAACCGATGAAAACCAAATGATCGGTAATGGTTCGTTGCTGAATGGTAAATACCTGCTGGTGCAGAAAGGTAAAAAGAACTATTTCATCATCAGGGCAGTATAGTTACGGCTATCCTGCCGGTAAAACCAATAATATGAACAGAAACAGGACTCCTGAATTCAGCCTTGACTCCTTCAGTTTCGTCAACTTTATTATCAGGTACAGGAGAGTATTCTTCTGGACAGCTGTGATATCGTTCGTGGTTTCGGCAGGTGTTTCACTTCTTCTGAAGCCACTCTACCGTTCAACGGTAACTCTTTACCCAGCTTCAACAATTGGGGAGAATGCTCCATCATTGTTCGAGACAGGGTCGATTAATATCACTTTCGGTGATGAGGCAGGAACCGAAAAGATACTCCAGATATTACAATCTGATGAAATAAGGGATTACCTTATATATAAGTATGATCTGTTCGGGCATTATGGCATCGATCCCGAAGCTAAGTATTGCTATACTTTACTGAATGCCAGGATGAATAAGTACATTACAAGCCGTAAGACCCAGTATATGTCGGTGCAGCTTAGCGTTCTCGACCGCGACCCTGTTATCGCTGCTGAGATGGCGAACGATATAGCTCATCTAATTGATTCCACATTTAATAACCTGATCAGGCAGGCCGGAAGGAAACAGGCTGAGGTTCTGAAAAATGAGTATGAATTGCAGCAGTCACTGGTTTATTCCTATGAGGACTCCCTGGAAATGGAACAGGGTGATATACCGTTAGTCCTGTTCTCTTCGGGTGGCAACAGTGTTTTCTCACAGCGCGGATCACGGGCTGAAATGTACAGATCTGTTAGCGTTGATTTATTGAAATTCAGTTCATTGCATGAAATGGCTCTTGAAGACCTTGGAAGGATAAGGCAGAAATATACTGAGGCACAGATGGCTGCAGATCAGGATATGCCCTATACACTGGTTGTTAACAGGGCCAGAGTGTCTGAAAGGAAAGCATTCCCGAAGAGATCGGTTATTACCATGGCAACAACAATTTCGACCCTGATATTCGTTCTTGTTTTGCTTATTTTTCTGGAGGGATTCAGAAAACATTCGACAGACTAAACTTTTTTTTATGGGAACCGGCGGGTCTGCAATTACAGTAATGAATAATAGCTTGCACCGCAATTCGGTGACTGCAATAATATCGGGAATAGTATTCCTTGTGCTGTCATTGGTTTGCGTTGTATTCAGGTTCTTTCCTGTGTGGCTGCTCCCTCTTGCCATGGCTGCCGCCCTTCTTGCAATATGGCGTATCGATATCTTTTTCATGCTGTTACTTTTCCTTACACCGCTTTCAATCCAGCTAAGATTTATATTAAGTGATCCTCCCGCTGATCTGTTTATTCCTACGGAGCCTATGCTGTTTCTCATAATGCTTCTTATCATTTTCAGAATATTTGGAAGTGACAAGTCAGGAGACAAACTGCCCGGGCACCATTTGCTGATCCTGGCAGGCATATCCCTTATATGGATGATGGTAACAGCTATAACCGGGAGAATGACGATAGTTTCATTAAAATACTTCATCACCAGGGCATGGTTTATTGCAGGGTACCTGATCTTACCGGCTTATCTTTTTACAGACAGGAGATTAATGAAGAGGGCCCTTGTAATACTTATGGCCGGAATGGTACCTGTGGTAATTTATAATCTTGCCGGCCTTTATAAAGCCGGACTTTTCAACCAGCAGGCTGCCCATATTACCATGTGGCCATTCTTTAATGATCATACTGCTTTCGGGGCACTATTGGCATTTTTGATACCGGTAAATATCTATTTTATCTTCTCTCAGGGCAAAGGCCGAACCTTTCAGGTAATTCTTTATTTGTTAATGCTGATGCTTTTCGTTACAGGATTCATTTTTTCATACAGCAGGGCGGCCTGGATC
>JBJKPH010000369.1:0-14450 GCA_046706585.1 Bacteroidales bacterium
AGTTATCTTAACGAGGGCGATGTATTTAACATAGCAGATTTCTTCCCATACGATTTTCCGCCTCATGGTGCAGCATATTTCCATAACAGGTATAACTTCAGGAACAACCTTGACTTCAACCTGACAAAGACAACCAAGCTGTCAATTGATCTTGGCGGAAATATAAAGGTCTGGAATACACCTGTCGATACCTATACGCAGGAATTATGGTTCGAACCATCTACTACCATGCCATATTATCCGGTGGAGGCACTCCAGCAGTATCCTGATGATGTGATCCCTTATAACCAGAATACCATACGTCCCATGATCAATCCTGACCAGGGTAACGTAAGGCTGTTATGGGAAGGCGGAAGAGGTTTCTGGCGATTCAAGTCAGATGAGGTACAGAGCGGTATCAATCTCAGCCAGGATCTTAGTGGTATTATCGATGGCCTGTCAGTTAGCGGAAAGTATTCGTTTAACGGTAATGTAGAGTACAGGAAAGAGTACAGGCTCACTGATTATTTCGGATTTCATTTACTTGAAGACGGAACATGGCTGAGATACACCAGGACCGGCCGTCTTAACCTTGATACTCCTCAGCCAAAACTCAGATATCTGGCTGATAATATGAGGAGCATGTCAAGGAATCATTACTATGAGTTAAAGACTAATTATCAACATAGTTTTGGCAGGCACAATATTTCGGCTGTAGGTATTTTCAGCAGAAGGAAGTCACGCGGTACCACTGATTTCCCTCATTACGAGGAAAACTGGGTTGGCAGGGCCACCTATAATTATGATGAAAGATATTTATTTGAAGCAAGTGTTGCCTATACCGGTTCTGAGAAGTTTGCACCGGGTCTGCGCTTTGGTACATTCCCGGCATTTGCAGGAGGATGGGTTATCTCGAATGAGAATTTCTGGAAAGCATCGTTGCCATGGTGGAACTACTTCAAAGCCAAATATTCATGGGGTAAGGTAGGTAGCGACTCAGGTATTGGCAGATGGTTGTACGTGTCAGAATATACAGATGCAGGTGGCAGTATCGGTTTCGGATACCCTGAGGTAAACTACCCGTTTATCCAGGAAGGTAATATCCCGGTTACAGATGCAACCTGGGAAACAGCTATCAAACAGAACCTGGGCTTTGAGATGGGCTTCTTCAGGAACCTTATTACACTGAATGTTGACCTTTTCAAGGAGCAGCGTGTTAATATCCTGCAATCCAGGAATCGTGTTCCTACCTGGGTAGGAGTAAGCTCGATCCAGGGTAATATCGGGGAAACCAAAGCACATGGTTTTGAGGCCGAACTCGGGTTCTACAAGCAATTATTCAATAACCTTGCCATTACAGCGGGTCTGACCGTTACAGGACAGGAAAGCCGCCTGGTCTATTATGATGAGTCAGAAAATATTCCTGAAAACCTGAAAGTCGAAGGAAAACCTGTTGAGGTGGCCCAGCGAATGGGATACTATACACCTACACATACTATACAGGTTGAAGGATTCTACCAGACCTTTGATGAACTTTTCCTCTGGCCTGTTGCATCAGCAGCCCGTCCGGCTATTGTAGGTGATTTCAAATACCTGGATTATAACGGTGATGGTGTAGTTGATGACCAGGACAGGATAGTAAGCCATAACCCTTTTGTTCCGAGCTTCACTTTCTCAGGGAACTTCGGATTACAGTACAAGGGGTGGTCTGCATTAGTTGATTTTTACGCTATCAGTGCAACAGATTACCCGATGAGGCAGGGAGGTATGTTCTACCTGTATCCCTACTCACAAAATAAAGAGACTGCCATGGTGATCCATGGTGATTACTGGACCCCTGACAACAGGGATGCAATGTACCCTAACGTTCATAACCAGGCAACGGATGCATATAATTATCAGATAAACAGTTTCTGTGTTGTTAACGGCCAGTACGGAAGGCTGAAGAATGTCAGGTTAGGATACCGGTTCGATGATAATGCCTTTTTGAGGAAATTCGGTATCTCGGGTGCAAACATCTACCTTACCGGGACAAACCTTTTTACCTGGACAAGTCTGCCTAAAGGGATGGGTGGAGACCCTGAAGGATTCAACTGGGGCGTTGACTTTGGTGCGTATCCACAATTAAAAAGGTATTCGTTAGAAGTACGTTTAACCTTTTAATCAGCAAAAACACTATGATCATGAAAAATATATTTTATATACTAATTGCAGGAGTCATATTGCTGACGGGATGTGAAAAGTATCTTGATAAGATTCAGGAATCAACAGGTATGAAAGAAGATGATGTGTTCACTGATTATCTTAATTACCGGAAGTTCGAGGACATGATGTATCAGGATCTTGTTAATTATCTCAACACAGCTGACTATACCTATATAAATGGTATGTGCGATGACGGCTATATAGACTCCGACTGGGAGACCATGAGGATTGCACAGTCAGGAGACTGGATCCGATCCTATAATACAGGCGATGCTTTTCAGTTTTCAATACCATGGAGGGCATGGAGGAGTGTGAGGATAGCAAATATTGCCATACAGAATCTCAAGATGCTGAATAATGCCACTAATGCACAGAAGGATGAGATCGCCGGTCAGGCTCATTTTATGAGAGCCTGGTATTACTGGGAGTTCCTGAAGAGGCAGGGTGGAATGCCATATATCACAAAGCCTTTTAAAGGTTCCGATAATTTTGCATTGAAAAGGCTGAGCTATAACGAGACAGCCCTGAAGATAGCCGCTGATTGCGACACAGCAATGGCGCTTCTTCCCGACGAATGGGATAATTCAAATATCGGAAGGCCCACTTCAGGAGCAGCAATGGCGCTTAAGGCTACCTGCCTTCTTTTTGCAGCCAGTCCGACAAATAATCCCACTGGTGATGTATCGAGGTGGGAAGCGGCAGCAGATGCTTCATGGGACCTGATCTCAATGGCCGAATCAACGGGGAGGTATAAACTGATGCAGTCATCGGGTACCGACCAGGTTTCATACCTGGCCAACGGATCGGTTCAGACGATCAACTACCCGAGCGGCTATGACAGTATTTTTATGTACCTGCCGTATAATGATGAAATAATCTGGGAGGATTACAGCATTGCCAACCAGAGCAATCTCTATCTTCCCTATACGACCGCCAGTATTGATGCAGGAGGAGTAATACAGGGCTATTGTCCTTCACAGAACCATGTTGAGATGTATGAGACAATAAACGGTCTGTCCATAGATGATGATCCTGCCTATGATCCGCAGGATCCGTGGGTTGACAGAGACCCGAGATTCTATAACAATATACTTTTCAACCAGGAAAGATGGACCAGTAAGACTGATTATTATCTTGAGCTCTGGGATGGAGGTTCGGAGCGGCAGAATCAGCCCCACTATTCAATAACAGGTTATCTTGCCCGTAAATTCTGGGCTAAGGATGTTGATCAGTGGTCGCCCAATGATCCTCCTTTCACCCATGTAATATATTTCAGATATGCAGACATACTTCTGCAGTATGCTGAAGCTGCAAATGAGATCGGAGGACCGAATTACGCTGTTTCGGGTGCAACAATGACATCGGTACAGGCAGTGAATAAGGTCAGGAACCGTGTTGGTATGCCGGATGTAAATGCTATGTATCTTACAGATAAAGCTACATTCAGAGAAAGGATCAAGAATGAGAGAGGCGTAGAGCTTTACCTTGAAGGGAAGCGTTTCTTCGACCTGTCGAGATGGCATGATGCCTCAAAATCGGAGCATAAGAATATTTATGCAACAGATTTTACTGTTGATGCAACAAAACCGACAGGTTTTTTGATATCCAAAAGCTCTCTGCCTGCCTTTACTTTCACATTTGAAGAAAAGCATTACAGATGGCCAATTCCCCTGGAAGATGCGCTGATGTTTACAGAATTTGAGCAAAACCCGGGGTGGTAGTATAACTTCAAAACCAACGATTATGAACAAAATAGTAAGAAATATATTGATCCTTTTTGCTTTGACAGGTTTGTTGGTATTTTCTGCTGCTCCTGTGAATGCGCAGAAAGTTTCAACAGTATCCATAACAAAGCAATTAACTGATCAGGACGGTAATCCGGTATCCGGGTCCAGCGTTAAGGCCTTTTATTCGGGAGCCATAGCGTTTACTGACAGAGAAGGAAACTTTACAATTGATGTTGCCGCCGGTTCAGACAGGCTCTTTATAGAGGCAACGGGATTCAATACAAAAGTTGAAGAAATAGACCCTGCTAACCCCACTGATGAGGCGATAGTACTAAAGCGTACGGCTGTTATTGATGCAGATGAGGTAGTTGAATTACCTTACGCGAACATTAATTCAGGACGAATTGTGTCAGCCGTTTATAAGGTTAGCGGAGATGAACTGGAGAGTTATCCTACCGGTTCTCTTCTGGCAGCCCTGTCGGGTAAAATACCCGGTCTTGTAATAAACCAGCAAACATCTTTCCCTCTTCCGGGAGAGGAATCAATCTCTGCAAAAATAAGAGGAGAGAATGCTGTAATATACATAGATGGTATAAAGAGGGATGTATCAGGATTATCTCCTGCAGAAGTAGAGGAAGTACAGGTATTTAAAGACCTTTCATCAAGGGCAGCCCTTGGTATCTCAGGTGCCGGTCCGGTTATCTGGATAACCACCAAGAAAGGTAAAAGCTATCATAAGGAGATTGGCATAGATGCTGAGTATGGGTACAGTTCACCCACATCCCTGCCTAAATACCTTGATTCATACCAGTATGCCACATTATTTAATGAAGCGATGGTAAATGACGGTAACGCCGCACCATACAGCACCGATGCATTAAATGGCTATCAGAACGGGAGTGATCCGGCAAGGTATCCAAACATAAACTACTATGACACGTATGTAAATGATTTTGCACCTTTCAAGAAAGCCGACGTGCATTTTTCAGGAGGTGATGAAAATGTGAACTATTTTTCAATGCTTGACTATTTCGGGACCAGTGGTCTGGAAGCAGTCGGTGAGAGGATCAAGAATAACAGATTCAAGGCAAGGGGTAATGTAAACATCAAGCTTAATGACTTCATGCGGCTGAGTGTTAATATTACCGGGTCTTTCCAGACCCAGAGATTCCCCAATAACAGTGGAGGAGCAGGAGCCTATAACATGTTCAGCAGTGTTCTGTCGAGGTATCCTTCAAATGCTCATCCAATTTCGTATCATGACAGCCTGATCATCAGTGATGACTATGGTATCAATCTTGATAATGAGTTATTGTACGGAGGTTATGCCGAGGCTAATGAAGTAAATACCCAGAATGATGCAAGATTTATGGTCGACCTGGGCAATGTAGTTGATGGTTTGACCTTTGCCGCAACGGCATCGTTTGACGTGTCTTATGGTATAACGGTTAATAAGGGTGGAACAGCCGACCTTTTCCGTATGAATTACGGTACGCCGATAACCCTTACTAAAATAACAGACGAAGTCATTGACCCGACTCTTTCCTCAGGCGATGTTTCTGTCCTTCGGAGAACAGTGGGATATGCAACGCTGAATTACGATAAGACTTTCGGTCAGCATGCCCTGACAGCAAATGCCACTTATTTCATGGGCAATGAAGAAGCAAGGCTGGTGGATAATTATCAGCCTGAGAAATGGCAGGATGTTACATTCAGGGCAAACTATGCATATGCTGACAAGTATATTCTTCAGCTTGATCTTGCCTATTCGGGGAGTATGAGACTGCCGAAGGGCGAAAAATTCTCATTGTACCCGACAGTAGGAGCAGCCTGGGTGTTAAGCAAGGAATCGTTCCTTGAGAACAGCAGCTTTATCAATTACCTGAAATTATATTCTTCATTTGGTATAATGGGAGTTAATAACTTCTCACTGTTAGGATATAATGCGTACTACCTGTACCAGACACTGTGGTATGAGGGCGGCACCTCATGGAGAAGTGGTATATCAGGAAACAGAAGCGGTAACTATTACCCGTATTATATCCTTCAGGCCGGAAGTGACAGCTATGTTCTTCCTAAGAAAAGGTATATCAATGTTGGTCTTCAGGGAAACCTGCTTGACAACAAGCTTGCCCTTGAAGTAGATTACTTCAATGATAAGAACTATGACAAGATATCACAGAAACAGAGTTATATCCCGTCATTGTTCGGTAGCGGCAGTTTCCTTCCGGCCACCAACTTTGAAGAAGATATGCGCTGGGGTATAGACGGACTGCTCCGATACACGATGCACATGGGTGATCTTCTTGTAACAGCCGGTGTAAACGGCATGTATGAGAGGAGCAAATACCTTGTTGTCGACGAGCCGGTAGCTCTTGATGAATACCGCAAACTTGCAGGCAAGGATATGGATCTGTTCTGGCTATATGAAGATGCCGGGTTATTCCAGTCTCAGGCAGACGCAGATGCAGCCAGTCAGAGTTGGGGATCAACCCAGCCTGGCGACATCAAATATGTTGATTATAACAATGATGGAGTAATAGATGAAAAAGATATCCATACAACTGATTTCCACAGTCCGCGGGTATTTTACGGAGTTGATCTGTCTGTAGGATATAAAGGATTTAATGTGTATGTACTTGGACAGGGAGTAGCAGACGGAAGTGTACAGCTGAACTCCGACAGGTACTTCAAGGTTAACGGGCAGTATCAGAATTATTCGGAACTGATGCTCGATCGTTACCCTGTAACAAATAACTATCCCAGGCTTACAACCAGTTCACAGAATAATGTACAGAATTCGACATTCTGGATGCGTAATGCAGCATTTTTCAGGCTTAAGAACGTAGAGTTGAGTTACACGTTGCCTGGAGTTGTCACCCGGAAATTAGCGGTTGATAACTTAAAGTTGTTTGTAAGAGGCACGAATCTGTTAGCACTTTCGGAATTAACCCAGTACAGTGTTGATCCGGAAAATATGAATGCGGGGATAAGTGATTACCCGATATATAAGACATTCACATTCGGGATATCATGCAAGTTCTAATGAAAAAAGAAAGAATCATGAAACGGACAATAATAGTAATTATAGTATCATTTGTTACTCTTGCCTCGTGTGATTTTCTGGATCCGTATCCAATAGTGGATCTGGATAGCCAGACGCTGTGGAGTAATGCACAATGGGGCGAAGGAATACTTACCGAAGCCTATGAGGATCTGAATACAAACTGGGATATAGGTATGGAGTACTATACCGATAACGCGGTACCATCAAGCCCTGGAAGTAACATACTTGCTCTGGGTGGCTGGACGGTTGAAAATAATCCTGTCGGCGATTGGGCCGACTGGTATAATTCGATCAAGTATCTGAACTATTTCATCCAGGAAGGTGAAAACCTGGTATACAGTGTATCCGACCCTACAAGGAACGAACTTCTTCAGAAGTACAGGATCGGCGAGGCCTATTTTCTCAGGGCCTGGTATGAGTGGCAGATGCTTCAGACTTACGGCGGGCTGGTTAACGGACAGGCCTATGGATTTCCTATCGTCACAAAATACCTTACTGCTGATGATGAGCTTGACCTTCCGAGGAATACCTATGAGCAGTGTGTAGCGCAGATTGCTGCAGATGCCGATGAAGCCGAAAGTATCTTACCTGTAGACTACAGTAATGGTAATAACGCATATGACGGATATGTTAACAGGGGACGCGGATCGGGTTCGGCCGCAGCAGCACTTAAAGCAAAAGCATATCTTTTTGCCGCCAGTCCTGCTTTCGGCAATTCGACCCAGGCGAACTGGGCAAGAGCTGCCCAGGCTGCCTATGATGCAATAGACCTGACGGGCGGACTTCAGCCCCTCGCTGCCTACGGTAACTTTAACGACGGACATAATTTCGATTATATCTGGATATCACCGGGTCATATGAGCAGCAATTCACTTGAAAGGTCATATTATCCGCCATCATTATACGGCGACGGATTATGCAATCCATCACAGAACCTTGTGGATGCGTTCCCGGCAAGCGACGGATATCCCATCGCAGACAGCCCGTTGTATGATGCCGATGATCCTTATGCAAACCGTGATCCAAGGTTTGCAAGGTTTATTTTCTATAACGGAGATGATTATAATGGTACAGTTATAGAGACTTATGCCGGCGGCGCCGATGCCCCTGGCGGACTGAGCCAGAACGGAACGCGGACAGGTTATTACCTTAAGAAGCATCTCAGCTATAATGTGAGACTGACTCCTGGAAATACCAATACAGATATAGCATTTAAAGTATATCTGAGCAAGGAGGATCTTTATCTTGGTTTTGCAGAAGCAGCCAATGAGGCATACGGTCCGACCGATGCCAGCCTTGGCTTCTCGGCTGCAGATGTAATGAGGATAATACGTGAAAGAGCAGGTATCGATTCCGACCCGGGTACAGCAGGATATCAGGATCAGTACCTTGATGACCAGGCTGCTGCCGGCAAGGATGCCTTCAGGCAGTTTATCAGAAATGAGAGAAGGATAGAATTATGCTTTAACGAATCACGTTTCTGGGATATCAGGCGCTGGGATCTTGATCTTGATCACACTATAACAGGAGCCACGATCACTGAATCAGCAGGGACATACAGCTATGCTTACTCTGATGTTGAAGACCATACCTTCCAGGCTTACCAGAGATTTGTGCCGTTACCATACTCACAGACTCTGATTATGAAGAACCTGGATCAAAATAGCGGATGGTAGTAATCTGACTATTTCATGAAAAAAGAAATTATAAAATATGGTATTATGAAAAAAATATGGATAATATTTATATTGGCAGGTCTGCTTACGGGATGCTATGATGAATTCGTTCTTGATTTCCCGTACACTACCGTTAGCTTTTCAACCGCAACAGGTGGATCAAATGACCTGGATGTGTTAAACCGCACCGTTGTAAAAGGGGAGGGCCTGAAGCTTGATTTCGGTTGTTACCTTGCCGGCGTGCTTGAGAACAAAGAAGAAAGGTGGGCTGATTTTACTATCGACGCCAGTCTTCTTTCCGGAACCCCTTATACTCTTATGCCGGCAAGTATGTACAGCCTGAGCAACGATAGCAGGTTTGTTATACCCAAGGGTGAGTTTCTGGGCACCGTTACGATTACGCTTGATTCAGCAGCATTCCTGAATGATCCGCTGGCAACAGACTATAATTATGCCATACCATTCAGGCTGACCGGGACATCTGCTGATTCGATCAATACATCACAGAGTACGAAAATAGTTGCCATAAAGTATATAAACCATTATGAAGGTTATTATATACAAACCGGGACATTTGCTACTTATGATGCGAGCGATGCAGAGCTGAATTCAGGTGCAATAGATAATGTGCTCGAAGCTACCACTTTTGAACTGGATACTGTTATACTTAACGGTACAGTCTACAGTACAGGGAATAACTACAGGATGAAAGTAGGCGTTGGAAGTGATAACTCGGCATCTGTTGAGAAGTTCAATCCTGGTAAATCGGTATCAGGCAAGGCAGCTCTCGAACAGGCCGCGATCGAATCTGTGACCCCTGATGGTACTTGTGAATGGGATCCCGATAATAATAAGTTTGTATTAAATTATAAGGTTACTTATACAGGAGAGACATATTACACCCTTGTTTCTACAGAACTTGCATGGAGAAACAGAATAAGGGATGGTGTGAATGAGTGGAGAAGGTAGCCGTATATTAGGGTTTACTAAAGGGAAAGGACTGCCGTATTGGCGGTCCTTTTTCATTATCAGGGAATCCGGAAAATGTATTAAAAGATTAATCGAGAAACTTTATAGTGCTGAATAAAAACAGTGTTTACTTCGAAATATGAATTAGAATGAATCTAAATAAATCTTTCAATTATAAAAAAAAGAATAGCTCCAGGTTACATATTGAACAAATTTTCATACCTTCCTTGGCAATCTGTAAAAGTGTTGGATTTACATTAATTAGATTGTGAGAATCATTTTATTTCTAGATTTCTTTTTAAGTGTGTATTTTACAATTAAAACCGGAAATAATTTTGGCACAATGTCCGGAATAATCAGTAATAAGGAGAGTAGTAAAAAGAGCACTTACATTATATAAATATGCGATGATTTAAGATAGTTATGTATTGACTACAAATAATATTTCAAAATTCAATTCATTATGAAGAGTTACAGGATTATTGCAATTGCATTATTAATGATTGCCTTTATTGCAGGATCATGCAAGAAGGCTGCAGGGCCGGATAAACCAAACATAGTGTTTTTGTTTGCCGACGACTGGGGTAAGTATGCCAGTGTATATGACAGTATAGACGGTGGCGGAACAATTAATTCGGTATTTACTACGCCAAACATTGACCAGATAGCAAGAAGCGGTGTGATTTTTACCAATGCACATGTTCCCGCGCCAAGTTGTACACCGTGCAGGAGTTCGATCCTTTCGGGACAGTATTTTTACAGAACCGGTATGGGGGCTATTTTACACGGAGCTGTATGGGACGATAAAATACCTACATATCCTCCGATATTACAGGCAAATGGTTATCATACAGGGTATAGTTATAAGGTCTGGGCTCCCGGAACTGTGCCGGCTGAACCGTATGGAGGAGGTAAGGAGGACAAACTGACCGGCGATGGACTGGCCAGGAGGCTGGAATCTATGAAAGATAACAGATGGTATTTTCAGAATCCGGAGGATGAGCTTGCATACGAATTGGGTGGAACCAATTTTAACAGGTTTTCACAGTATGTTACTGCAAAAGGTGATATAGAACAGGGAAAAGAAGACCTGCTGACAGAGGTAAGGAAGAATTTCGAAAGTTTTCTGGACGCTGATGAAGAGGGTAAGCCGTTTTGTTACTGGTTTGGCCCTACAAATACACACAGGGCATGGGTCAGAGGTTCAGGTAAAAATTTATGGGGATTGAACCCTGACGATCTGAAAGGTAAAATGCCCTCATATGTCCCGGATGTTCCTGAGATAAGGGAAGATTTCGCTGATTATCTTGGAGAGGCTCTGGCCTGGGATGCGTCTGTAGGAGTTATCTATAATGTTCTTAAGGAAAGGGGTGAACTTGATAATACTGTAATCGTAATAAGTGGTGATCACGGTATACCTGGTTTTCCGAGGGCTAAAACCAATTTATACAATCTTGGAACACATGTAGCCCTTATTGTCAGTTGTCCGAAAAGATATAAGGGTAACAGGGTCGTGGATGATTTTGTTAACCTGATGGATCTTGCTCCTACATTTCTTGAGATGGGCAATGCTGAAATACCTGATATAATGGACGGTAAAAGTATTCTGCCTATCCTTCAGTCAGACAAGAGCGGCCTGGTAGATAAGAGCAGAACATGGATCTTATCAGGACGCGAGAGGCATGTAGCTCAGGCCAGAGAGGGAAACCTGCCCTATCCTCAGCGTGCGATAAGAACCAAGGATTACTTATTTATCAGAAACTTCAAGCCTGACAGGTGGCCTATAGGGACCGTAGAAAAAGGAATGAGGGACATTGACGGAGGACCTACAAAAGCATGGTTTATGAGGAACAAAGATAATCCTGAATACAGCTGGGAGTGGAATCTGGCATTCGGGAAAAGGCCTTATGAAGAGTTATATGATCTGAGTAAGGATCCTTATCAGGTTAATAATGTTGTCGGAGAAGCTGAGTATGTGAGAGTAAGGAATAAAATGGCAGCAATGCTTGATTCTATTATGGTTGCAACAAAAGACCCGAGGTGTTATAACGAGGATTGTGTATTCGACAGAATGCCATATACCACACCAAGGTGATAATGTGGTAACTTATTAATTGATTTAGTGATCCTTAACAGTTTGTCTGGATAGATTTAGCCTGACAGCTATTCAGACAATAACAAAATATTTTTTATATCATGAAAGCATATGTTTTGGGAGTATTACTCCTTATGATTTCGGCTTACGGATGCCGGAAAGAATTTCCCGAAAAGCCGAATATTCTTTTTATTACTGCCGATTATATGGCATGGGAAGATATTCCTGAAGAAACCCCTGTGCTTGAAATGCCGGCAATAGCTAAACTATCAAAAGAAGGGCTGGTTTTCGAAAACCATTACTGCAATGCACCTGTCTGCATGCCGGCACGATATTCAATAGTATCAGGAACCTACCCGCATACCCATGGAAGATGGGATAACGGAGGTGGCTGGCTGCCTGAGGGATCGCCTGTAATGATGGAAGAACTGAAAAAATCAGGTTATCAGACTGTTGCCATCGGAAAGATGCATTTCAGCCCAAGGGAAAGGATGGCAGGTTATGATATTAAGATATCTGCTGAAGGAAAAGGTAACGGGGCAGCTGATACGATCAGGAAAGATGATTATGAATTATATCTTGAATCTGCAGGTAAAACCAGGTTTGATTACCTGAAGTATCAGGACAGTACGGATATTTACGGATTATATGATTTTCCCCTTGATGACACACTTCATGTCGACTATTATGTAGGCGAACAGACTGTCAGGCTTATTGACCAGGACAGGCTGAAAGGCCCGTGGTTCATGTGGGTGTCATTCAGCGGTCCGCATAACCCATGGGATCCACCTGCCCGGTATACCGAGAAATACCTTCAGAAGGATCTGCCCGCTGCCAGGTATGTTCCAAAGGAATTGCAGAGCAAACCTTATGCTCATACGATTACAAGGTTTAATTATACAAGAAAAGTAGTTGATAAGATCGATGAGGATTTTGCTAACAGAGATGATATAATAAGGAGAATACGTGCCGGTCATTACGGCGGTCTGACATTCATTGATGAACAAATAGGAAGAATAATGGATGAACTAAAGGCTAAGAATATGCTTGATAATACGATCGTCGTATTTACTGCTGATCACGGGGCCCATCTTGGCGATCATGGTAATATCCACAAAGGGACCCATTATGAACGATCGGCCCATGTTCCTTTTATTGTCTGGTGGCCCGGAGCAATAAAACCAGGCAAGTTCAATAGTTATTCGGAGCATGTTAACATTTTCCCGACTTTCGTTCAGCTTGCCGGCGGTACTATACCTGAAGGTATCGAAGGGAAAAGCATGGTGCCTGTTCTGGAGAAGAAGGAAAAGCCATCCGATCATGCCTATACGGAGATAAAAGGCTGTACTTCGTTTGTAAATGATAAATATAAGTTCGGCCTTTACCGTCAGTACCAGGAGGGTGATCTGTATGACAGGGAGAAAGACCCTGATGAACTGCATAATCTCTATTATGATCCTGCCTATAGTGACGTTGTTAAAGAACTTACCCAACAACTGTTTGATTTCGATCCTACACTTGAGAAGGCATTTGATGCCGCCCCGAAAGTTAAGGAACTGCCCACGTCAATAACTCTTAAGGGTGGGGATGTTATCAACAGAGGCGACGGGCCCTGCCTGACCGAAAAGTCATTTACACTGACGGTTGATCTTAAGGTTGATAAGGATGATTCAGGTCCTGTATTCGTAAATGATGATACACAACATGGATTTTCATTATATCTCGATAAGGGAACTGTTTATATGGCATTTAAGACATGGAGAAAAACAGATATTTATCCGGTTATAAAAGCTTTTAAACCAGGAAACCTGAAGTTCACATGCAAACTCGAAAGTGACGGGAAACTGATCGTTACTGATCAGAATGGCATGGAAATAAGTTCTTTCATGACCAAATGGCCAAAACCTTTTGAGGAAGGCAGGCAGGAGTTTTTTACAGGGACATATACTGCAGGATCAGCCGGTGGTGCAAGACGTTCAATGCCAATTGGAAATTACAGGCCGGGGAATGATTTTACAGGTACTATAAACGGTATAAAACTGGAAATAGACGAATAGACGGATCAAATAATAACATGTTCTTATATGTGAAAAGAAAATATATCAACAAATATTAAATATCGTATGAAAAAGGAAATTAATAAGAGATTCAGGATATTGTTATTGCTTTGTTTCATGTTTTCAGTATCCTCTTACAGCCTTATCGGTGAAACAATCATTACAGGATCTGACGGATCAGGAAAGACAGCTCAATCTTCAAAGCCGAATATTATACTGGTGGTTGTCGATGATCTGGGTTATGGTGATATATCGGCTTATGAGCCGGATAATAAAATATTTACACCAAATGTCGACAGGCTTGCATCACAGGGGATGATGTTCACCAATGGTCACACAAGCGCATCGCAATGTTCTCCTACCCGGTACGGTATCGTTACAGGAAGATATGCGTGGAGAACAAGGCTTCAGACAGGAGTGCTGCCTCCGTTTGACGAACCCCTGATCGAAAAGGGAAGAATGACTGTTGCTTCTTTATTGAAAAGCCAGGGATATTCCACCGCCTGTATCGGGAAATGGCACCTGGGACTTGGATGGCAGCCCAAGGAAGGAGAGACAATTAATTACAGAGCATGGGGTGGAAGACAGAATCTCATTATTGATTACAGTAAACCATTGAGCAGTTCACCAAATGATTACGGGTTTGATTATTATTTCGGTCTGAATGCTTCAAAC
>JBJKPH010000370.1:0-3428 GCA_046706585.1 Bacteroidales bacterium
GATGTATCAATATAAATAAAAGTAAACCCAACCCTGCAGATCCGATTGACATCCAGGTCTGCAGAAACTGATTATGACAATTCAGTTTTTGATCAAAAGCTTTCGAATATTTATTTTCACTGTATAAATTATCCAGTTCATCCTGTTCATCTCCAATCCCTGTCCCAATCACAGGGTTTTCTTTTATAATTGAAAAGGCGCTTTTCCAGATTCTATACCTGATATTGGTTTGAAGAAGTGTGGAACCGGTATCGGAAGAAGATGTAAAGCTATCTCTCAAAGCCTTGAACCTGAATGCATTTCCCAGGTATAAACCCGAGAAAACAATAATAATAATAAAGACTATTAGTTTAAATGCATAATGTACTTTGTATATCAGCAGATGAAAAAAGGCCACAGCAAAAAGGGCGAAAAAAGCCGCCCGCGACTGGGTCAGGAAAACAATAGCGGAAAAAAATACCGAAAGCAACACGGGAATATATTTCTTTTTTTTGAACAAAAAACCTTTCTGCCAGTCGCTCATGCATAGTGAAACTGCCATAATAAGCATTAACGCATAATAAGAGGGATGTATCAGATATGTGAAGTTAGTGTTGAAGAATACATTCTCCCAGTCATTTATTTCAGGATGAAACACCAGGGTTCCATTCTGAACTGACAAAGATTTTGTGAGAGCAATTATCAGAAGATAAAATGAACTTATCAGTAAACCAAAAATAAATGCTTTCAATATAAGAACAATGCTTTGCCTGCTTCTGAATTCTTCCGTTGAAAATACCAGAAAGAAAGGGATAATAATCATCGTTGCCATTTCCCCAGTGTTTTTCAGACCGTATTGCTTATTTTCAGACCAGAGCAAACTCAGAATATAAAATAGCAACAGTCCTGTAAGCACCCAGAAAGGTATGGTTGCTTTATAAAACAAACCATTACGGAACTTCTCTTTAAACTTTCCTTCCAAAAACCACGATAATAACCATGGCCATAATGAAAGTATAAATAAATACCTGCTCAGGGATAATGCGATGATCACCAGAAGAAAGGAGTATAATGTCAATCTTGATTTCTGAATCAGTTCACGCATAATCATCTAAAAATCAGCGTTATGGTTATGAAAATTATACTAAAATAATTTCCTGGGGTCATATTATTTAAATATAAAGCATTCAAACGTATCTTTTGTGGCATTATTATCTCAATATAGTACTTTTCAGGATCTGGAGCTTTGGCAAGCAACGAGCTTTCATTGGAAAAAGCGATAGAAGCATAATCAGTAATTCCGGGTTTAATCGAAAGTATTTTTCTTTGCTCATTACTATAATATTTTACATAGCTTGGCACTTCAGGCCTTGGGCCGACAATACTCATTTCTCCTTTAAGGACATTAATTAACTGTGGTAATTCATCAAGTTTATATTTTCTCAAAATCCTGCCCGACCTGGTAATCCTGGTGTCTTTATTAGTTGTAAGTAAAAGTGAATCAGATCCTGAAGATCGCATGGTCTTAAATTTGAGAATGGTAAATTCGTGCCCGAATAAGCCCACTCTTTTCTGTAAAAAAAAGACACACCCTCCCGACTCCAGAATAATTACCAGCGAAATAATAAAAAACAAAGGCATGAGGAGTATTAAACCAAAAAATGAAAAGAGCAAATCAAAGAATCTTATCATAAGCCCAATACTTCATTAACTGACTGTGATACAGCATCAATAATAATTGAAATATCTTTATCAGACAGGTCGTAAAATGCGGGAAGTGTTATTTCTCTTTTGTAGGAGTCCATAGATACCGGATAGTCATCCTCTTTATATCCAAGTTGCCTGTAGAAGCTCAGTGAGGGAACTGGACGAAAATGAACATTTACAGAAACACCAAATTCAAATATTTTCTGGATTATAAGATCTCTTTGTGCCTCAGAAATATCCTTTATTCGTAGCGCGAATATATGATAGGATGATATCCTGTTAGGAGTATTATAAACGGGCAATTCAGCCCATTTGCATTTCCTGAACGCACTAAAATAAAGGTCAAAAATATGTTTAAACTGAACAAGTGTGTCATTTTCATACCTATCAATTTCTACAAGGCCTATTGATGCAAGAACATCTGTCATATTGGCTTTAAATCCTGCAGTCAGAACATCATATTTCCATCCTCCAACGGAATTTCTGGCCAATGCATCTTTATCCTGGCCGTGGAGAGAAAAAACACTGAAGAAATTATAAAGTAACTTATTGTCAAAAGGGGATGGCAGGTTGAAAGCTATAGCTCCTCCTTCTCCGGTAGTCAGATTTTTCACAGCGTGAAAAGAAAAGACAGACAGATCAGTAAGACTTCCAGACTTTTTGCCATAATAAACAGCACCCAGAGAATGAGCAGAATCTGACAGTACCAGTATCCTTCCTAATTTCTTCTGGGTTTCAGACCCTGGATGAAACAGGTTCTTCACATCTTCCCTGTTAACCAAGTCGTTCAGCCCGTTATAATCTACCGGTAGTCCGGCAAAATCAACCGGTATAATGACTTTTGTGCTGGTAGTAATGGCTTTTTCTACTTCCCTGACATTAAGGGTGAGGTCCTCCTTATATACATCGACAAATACGGGTTTTGCTCCTGCATGTATAACCACATTGGCAGTTGCTGAAAATGTGTACGCAGGTAAAATTACCTCGTCACCCTCTTTTACTCCAAACCAGTTGAGCACAAGGTGAAGACCTGCAGTTGCTGACGAAATACATAATACGGATGAGACACCGCAAAATTCAGCAAGCTTTTTCTCAAAAAGCTTTGTTTTAGGACCCGTTGTAATCCATCCTGAGCGAAGTGTATCAACAACCTCATCAATTATTTTCTGGTCGATACGTGGAGGGGAAAAAGGTATCATCTGTTTAATATTAATTAATGGCAAATATTCAGAATTTTTAATTGCAAACAATTAAAAACGGAAAAATTAATTTGAAAATTCTATCACCAGATAATGATTACTCATTTCACAAAATCAATGTTATCATCAAGGAATTTCACTATCCTGTTAATATCAACATCTTCTGTCGGCAGGTTAACAATATGTTCTGATATCTCCACCGCTACAGGTATTGACGATTCATCAATACCCCATAATCCAAGGTTTTTCAGAACCGGGTGAATTGGCGATACAAACCAGTCACCCAATGGAATATGATGCTTCAAAGCTTCCTTTTCAAAGGCATACTTGTCATTAACGATCAATGGATATTTTAGAAAAGAATGATCGTCAATTAATTCCTCCATAACATGGGTCTTGCCATGCTGCTTCAGGAACTGAGTATAAACAGAGGCATATTTCTTTCTTCCGGCAACTTTCAGATCAATGCCTGATATTCTCTTCATCCCAAGCCATGCCTGTACAGGCCTAATACCTTTAAAATAATTCTCCGGTTTTAATATT
>JBJKPH010000371.1:0-4685 GCA_046706585.1 Bacteroidales bacterium
TGATCTTATCTGACCCTTCAATATCTGAAATTGTACGCGATACCTTGAGTATTCTGTCATATGCCCTGGCCGAGAGTCCCAGCAGTTCCATGGCGTTCTTCAGCAGTTTGGAGCCTTCACTGTCGAGCCTGCAAAAGTCACGGATCATCGTTGATGTCATCTGGGCATTGGAATATACCCCCTCAACACCTGCAAACCTTTCCGATTGCCTCTTTCTTGCCTCCACTACCCTATCCCTTACTTTTTCCGAACTCTCCTCCTCACGGCTGGCCGACATCCGTTCGAAAGGTACCGGAACCACTTCTATATGAATATCTATTCTGTCAAGCAGGGGACCCGATATCCTGTTAAGGTATTTCTGAACCATTCCCGGGGCACACAGGCACTCTTTACCGGGATGATTATAGTATCCACACGGACATGGATTCATTGATGCCACAAGCATAAAGCTGGCCGGATAGTCAACACTTAGTCTTGCTCTTGAAATAGTAATCGTCCTGTCCTCAAGTGGCTGCCTCATAACTTCAAGGACCGATCTTCTGAACTCAGGCAGTTCATCAAGGAACAGCACACCATTATGAGCCAGTGATATTTCCCCCGGCTGTGGATTTGAGCCTCCACCGACAAGGGCAATGTCACTGCTTGTATGATGTGGGGCTCTGAATGGGCGCCTCACCAGTAATGATCCGTTCCCGTCGAGCTTGCCTGCAACAGAATGTATTCTGGTAGTTTCAAGAGCCTCCTCAAGAGTCAGCGGTGGCACGATGGTAGGGAGCCGTCTTGCCAGCATTGTTTTTCCCGATCCTGGCGAACCTACCATTATCAGGTTATGCGATCCTGCCGCAGCCACCTCAAGGGCTCTTTTTACGATATCCTGCCCCTTCACATCTGCAAAATCGACATCATATGTGTTTCCCTTCATCCTGAACAACTCATCGATATCGGCCACTGCCGGTTCAATTGTTTTCATCCCGTTAAGAAATTCAACCACCTCCTCAAGGTGGTCCATTCCGTATACCTCGAGCCCGCTCACAACAGCCGCCTCCGTGGCGTTTGCCGCCGGAACCATCAGCCTTCTGAATCCCTCATCCCGTGCCTTAAGAGCCACCGGCAGTATTCCCCTCACCGCCTTTATTGAACCGTCAAGCGAAAGTTCGCCCATGATCACATACGATTCCAGGTCACGGCGTATAACCTTCTCATTGGCAGCAAGTATACCTACTGCCAGGGGAAGGTCGAAAGAGGACCCCTCTTTCCTTATATCTGCAGGAGCCATGTTTATAACAACCTGCTTCCCCGGCCACCTCATTCCTATCGACCTGAAAGCCGATTCGATCCTCTGCTGGCTCTCCTTTACAGCAACATCGGGCAACCCGACAAGAAAAAACCTTACTCCCTGGGAAACATTTACCTCAACGGTTACCGTTGATGCTTCAATACCATACACGGCGCTGGCATATGTCTTAACAAGCATAATATTGGTTTTTACAGCGAAACATTTTTACCTTATCAAATTAGGAAATAATTACGATCAATGCAATAAAAAGGCAGGTTGATCTTTTTATTCAACCCGTTGAAAACGAGTTTCGCAGCTTCAATATCAATTCCACAGTATTTCGTATATTTAATGATATATCTGAAAATCAAAAATCTGAACATCATGGATAAGGGAATCAACGAATTGTACAACGACTACAGGGACGGTAATATCGACCGCCGGAAATTCCTTAAAAAGCTTGCCCTGTACGCCGGAAGCACGGCAGCAGCCGCTGCCCTTCTGCCTGCCCTTGAGGGAAACTCATTACAGGCTTTCCCCGTAACTGACCAGGATAACGGATTATATACCGAATTTATAAAGTACCCGGGTAAGAGCGGTGATGTAATAGCGTTCATGGCAAGGCCTGCAGGCGACAAAAAATATCCTGCCGTTATAGTGATACACGAAAACAGGGCTTTGCAGCCACATATCATCGATGTTACCCGCCGGATGGCTGCCGAAGGATTCCTGGCAATCGCGCCTGATGCTCTCTCACCCATGGGCGGAACACCAGACGATGAGGCAGATGCCATGAGCAGGATGAGGGACCTGGACATGGAAACCACAACCGGCGATTTTGTTGCCGCTGTTAAATACCTCGAAACACATCCCCTGTCGACAGGCAGCGTGGGATGTACAGGATTCTGCTGGGGAGGAGGAATGACCAACCGGGTGGCAGTAGGCTCACCCGAACTCGATGCAGCCGTACCATACTATGGCGCAACACCACCCCCCGGGGATGTGCCTAAGATAAGGGCTGCGATAATGGCCCATTATGCAGGTAATGATGACAGGATAAACGCAGGTATCCCCGCCTTCGAGGAAGCAATGAAAAAAGCAGGTATCGATTACCGGATATTTATTTACGAGGGCGCATCACACGCTTTCAACAACGATACAAACCCTTCGAGATACAACGAAGAAGCTGCAAAACTTGCATGGAAAAGGACTATTGGTTTCTTCAGGGAAAAACTGGCGTAAACTAACCCGGTGACTGCTGCCTCCACAGGTGGGCAACAGCCTTTATAAAAGGCTTGCAATGACTGAAGAATTTCATGTATCCCTCACACAGGTAATTCAGGCCCGGTTCACCTGTTGGAGTGACACTGAACCTGTTTCGCGGACACTCACCGTAACACATTTCAAGCACCCCGCATTCACGACAGTATGCAGGAAGTGTCTCCCATTTTGCATCCCCGAATTTCTTCTGCTCATCACTGTCAATAAGTGTTACCAGCGATCGCTCCCTGATATTGCCGGCAAGATATTCTTTATTTACATAATGATCACATGAATAGAAATCGCCGTTCGATTCAACCACCGGCACTCCGCCACACCTCTTTTTGAAAATACATATGGTGTGATCCTGATGAAATGCAGCCCTGAGCGCCTCCTCGAAGATCTGCACCTTAATCCTTCCAATGTCATTAGCCTTCCACTTCTCAAATACCGATATCAGGAAATCGCCGAAAGCAGAGGGTGAAACGCTCCGGCCGGTCAGTGTACCATTATGCCTTTCAACCAGTGGAAGGAAAGTAATGTGATCTGCCCCTGCCTCTTTGAAATAACGGTAAACCTCAAGGGGTTCTGAGACATTTGAATCTGATACAACACATAACACCTCCCTGGTAACCCCGAACCTGCCCAGAAGCTTCCACCCTGCCAGTGCCTTTTCATGTGACGACTCTCCTGTTCCCGGACCATGCCTGTAGCGGTTATGCATTGCCGGTGGACCGTCAATACTTACACCTGTGACAAATGAATTATCAGCAAAGAACCGGCACCAGTCATTATCGAGAAGTGTGCCGTTGGTCTGAATACCATTTATTATATGTACACCTTTGCGGTTGTACTTCTCCTGCAGTGCAAGGGCTTCACGGTAAAATCCGGTCCCGGCCAGTAAAGGCTCTCCCCCGTGCCACGAAAAGAAAACTTCATCGCCTGATGATGCTTCAATAAGCTGCCTGGTATAAATATCCAGCAGCTCCGGAGACATTGTCCCTGACCTGCCTCCATGTAAGCCCGTGCCGCGATAATAACAATAGTCACAGGCCAGGTTGCAGGCCGGGCCAACAGGTTTCACAAAAACCTGGAATTCACGAGTTGTTATTTCACTATTTTCCAAGCCCGGTCAAATAATTATAAAGATACCCATATTCCGTCACTTATTATCCTGAAATATTTTGAATCCGGGGACAGGCAACGGTGGAAAAAAATATTTTTGGTTTAACCTTTTGGTTTAACTATTTTATTTATCTTTGTACTTAAACCAAATGATCAATCATAAATGTCACAATCTGAACCTTTCACAGAGGAAAAGATCTTCAGGGCAGCCACCGAAGTATTTGTTGAAAAAGGGCTGGATGGGGCAAGGATGCAGGATATAGCCGACAGGGCCGGCATAAACAAGGCATTGCTCCATTACTATTTCAGATCAAAGGAAAAACTTTTCGATGCGGTATTCGATAATCTTTCCGAAACCCTGCTTCATAAATTTGCATCGATCTTCAGTGAAGATATGACCTTTGAAAAAAAACTCGCCTATTTTTTTGAAGAGCACATCTCATTTCTGCAACGGAATGAGGGTCTGCCCCTCTTTATCCTGGGGGAAATAGCAAAAAGGGACGATCTGCTTGAAAGGTTTATCAAAAAGATCAATTTTCAGAACATCAAGGAAAATATTCTGACCGACAGTAAAATAAAACTTTCTGACAGGATGGTTGTTCATCTGATGATCTCTGTTATTTCATTAAGTGTTTTTCCGGTTGCAGCACGACCGCTGCTTAAGGGGATCATGGACCAGCAGGGAATCGATTACAATGAAATTATAGAAGAGCGGAAGAGTTTCTCCCCGGCTTTTGTAATGAACGCCATATCAGGTTTCATGAACAACGGTGGAATAAAATAAGAATAAGATGAAGAAATTTCTGATTACTCCGTTATTACTACTGGCAGCACTCTCTCCGGGATCGGGGCAAAATGTAATAACCCTCGGCGATTGTTACAGGAGCGCTGTTGAGTCAAATCCCCTATACAAGGAAAAACTGTTGCATTCGCAGCTGTCAGCATTAAAGGAAAAGAACCTTATTTCAGGCTGGTACCCTGCGGTTGATGCCGGACTGAATATACTGTACAACACCAATGTGAC
>JBJKPH010000372.1:0-7840 GCA_046706585.1 Bacteroidales bacterium
TGCATGAACTGATGAATTGTGATCACCCTGAAAAAGGCGACACCTTCTTTATCCCTTCAGGACGTGTACATTCACTGGGAAGCGGACTGACGGTTGCAGAGATCCAGCAGACATCAGACATTACCTACAGGTTGTATGACTGGGGAAGAACCGGATCAGACGGTAAGCCGAGGGAACTCCACACTGACCTTGCATATGAAGCTATCGATTTTGCGAAGGCGGAATCATACCTGGTAAAGAGCAATTCTGAGGACGCAGGTCATAATAACCTTGTCGATTGCAGCTACTTTACCACCAACCTTATTAATTGCGATAACCCCATTGAGCGAGATTACACCATGAATGATACTTTCGTTGTGTATATTTGTACTGAAGGCAGGTTCAGGATCGTTTGCGGGGAAATTGAAGAGATGGTCGGGAAAGGAGAAACAATACTGATCCCGGCAATAATGGCAGGGATAAAGATCTTTCCCGTGATAAAAGGATCATTACTGGAAGTATATATAAAGGACCAACCATAAAAATATTCCGAATATGAAACATTATATCGTTGCAGCGTTGCTGATCACACTACTGGCATGTCAGACTACCACCACTCCTCCCCTTCCTGCTGTTACTGCCGATGATGAACTGGCTCCCCTGAGCAAAGAAGATGAGAACTTTACAGGTGTTAAAAAGTATCGCAACGCTGGTAAGCTTATCAAGGAGGTCACATTCGTGAACGGTGTAAAGAATGGGATATGCAAAAACTACTATGATGACGGCAGGCTTAAAAGCACAATTATTTACAGGAATGAACTGAAGGAGGATACTGCGAAATGGTACTATCCTGAAGGGATGGTCTACAGGACTACTCCGTATATCAATAACACTATTAACGGCAGGCAGGAGAAATTTTACAAAAGCGGCAGGATACAGGCATCAATCCCATATAAGAACAGCCTCAGGATGCCGGGGCTAAGGGAATATAATGAAAGTGGCAGCATGGTAAAAGGATATCCTGAGATAACCTATACATTCCATGATTACATGAATGAGGCCGATCCCAAATTCGTTGTCGAGATAAAACTGTCGAACGGGTCGGTTAACGTTAAACATTACCGTGGATCGCTTATTGATGGAGCCTTTGACCCGGAAAAATGCAGGGATATTACAGCATCCTCGGGCATCGGTTATATCGAACTCCGAAAAGATCCGGTGAAAGGCAAAAATTATGTCGATGTTATATCTGTTTTCATGACAAGGTTCAGGAACAGTGAAATACTGACCAAAAGAATTAAACTGCCATATCCCGATCTCAACTGAAATGAATAAACAGATAAAAACCGGGATATCATTTACCGTCGATCATATCGTGACCAGCGAGGATACTGCATCAGCGTATGGCTCAGGCTCACTCGAAGTTCTGGCTACTCCTGCCATGATAGCCCTGATGGAAAAGACATCGATGGAAGCAATAGAGCCGTATCTTGAAAAAGGGGAGGCAACGGTTGGCACTATGGTAAATATTCAGCATCTGAAAGCGACCCCTGTAGGAGGCAGTATAACATTCAGGAGTGTACTTACAGAGACTGACGGGAGAAGGCTTGTCTTCGAGGTTACCGCCTCAGACCGATCGGGAACAATTGGAACAGGAAAACACGAGAGGTTTATCATTGATGAGAACCGGTTCATTGAAAAGTTAAAAAGCATACAATGATCATCAGATCAGCCAGGTTCATTACAAGCAGCAGTAAACTGTCACAGTGCCCCGGGCCTGACAAGCCCGAATTTGCATTTGTGGGCAGATCGAATGTAGGCAAATCATCGCTTATAAATATGCTTACAGGCTATTCGAAACTGGCAAAGATATCCGGGCAGCCGGGAAAGACAAGGACAATCAACCATTTTTTAATAAACGATGAATGGTACCTGGCAGATCTGCCGGGGTACGGTTATGCCAAAATCTCAAAATCGATAAGGTCTGAATGGCAAAACCTTATACGTAATTACATTTTGAAAAGGGAAAACCTGGTTTCGGTATTTTTACTTATCGACAGCAGGCATGAACCACTTGCCAGTGATCTTGAATTCATGGAGTTCCTGGGTAATAACCAGGTGCCTTTTGCCAGGGTATTTACCAAGGTCGACAAGCAAAGTAGTTCGCAGTTCTTAAAAATCATGAATATGCATGAGAAAAAGATGCTGGAAGTATGGGAAAGCCTCCCTGTTCATTTTATTACATCGGCCAGGGAAAAGCTTGGTCGTGATGAGATACTTGAATATATAGGGGAATCAATGATATTTTTCCGCAAACCTGGAGAATTGTAATAATGAATTTTGTAGTTTTGCAGTACCTAAAGAGATAACTGATCATAAATTTCCGGCATGAATGGTAAGTCACCCCTGAAGATTTTCTCCTGCAGAGCCGCAAGATACATGGCTGAAAACATTGTCAAACACCTGGGTATCAAGCTGGGAGAAAGCAGTGTGACAGAATTTAGCGATGGTGAGTTCCAACCGCGCTTCAATGAATCAGTCAGAGGTTGCTCAGTCTTTATTGTACAATCCACCTTCCCTCCTGCTGAAAACCTGATGGAGTTGCTTCTGATGATAGATGCTGCCAAAAGGGCCTCAGCCTATAAGATTATTGCTGTCATACCCTATTTCGGACTGGCACGGCAGGACAGGAAAGACCGGCCCAGGGTATCGATAGGTGCAAAAATGGTTGCCGATCTTCTTGAAGCCGCAGGTGTCGACCGGGTTATGACCCTTGACCTGCATGCCGACCAGATACAGGGTTTTTTCAACGTTCCTGTTGATCATCTTTATGCCTCATCAATCTTCGCGGAGTACATACGGAATATGGAGCTCAGGCATCTCACTGTTTCGGCACCTGATATGGGAGGGTCAAAAAGGGCTAATGCCTATTCGCGCCACCTTCAATCGGAGATGGTCCTGAGTTATAAGCTGAGGAAAAAGCCAAACGTAGTTGAAGAGATATCAATAATAGGAGATGTAAAAGACCGTGATGTGGTTATTATCGATGATATGGTCGACACTGCCGGAACACTTACTTTTGCTGCACAGATGATGAAAGATCAGGGTGCCAGCAGCATACATGCATTTGCAACCCACCCTGTTCTCAGCGGACCGGCCTATGAGCGAATAGAGAATTCTCCAGTTGAGAAACTTGTAGTTACCGATTCAATCCCGCTTCTCAGGCCTTCACCAAAAATCGAGGTAGTTTCTGTTGCGAAATTATTTGCCGAAACTATCGATGCCGTATACCATAATGAATCTATAAGTATGGGCTTTGTTTTTTAAGCTTTATCAACTATATTTGCACGCCAATTTTTAACAACGTCGAACGTGTGATGGGAGGTTGTTTAGGCAGCAACCTTGAGTAACACAGCAAAAAAAGACAAATGAAAAGCATTAGCATTCCAGCACAACTGAGGACTGAGACAGGAAAAAAGGATTCAAAAAGACTGAGAAAGGAAGGAAATGTACCCTGTGTGATGTATGGTGGTGAAAAGATCGTTCACTTTTATACTCACGAGAACAACTTCAAAGACCTCATATACTCTCCCAATGTATATATAGTGAATTTCGATATTGATGGAAGTAACTACAATGCAGTACTGCAGGACATACAGTTTCATCCTGTATCGGATAAAATATCACATATCGATTTCATACAGGTTTCGGAAGCGAAACCTGTGATCATGAGTATTCCCGTAAAGGTTACCGGCGAATCAGCAGGCATTAAGGCCGGCGGTAAAATGAGGCTGAGAAGACGGACCATCAAGGTAAGGGGTTATATCAAGGATCTGCCTGACACTCTTGAGGTAGATATCACCGATCTGAATATCGGTCAGTCAATAAAGATCCACCAGTTATCATATCCTAACCTGGAGATCCTTGATCCGCAAAGGGCAATGGTTGTTGCAGTGGCAACATCCAGGATGTCACTGAAAGATATGCCTGAAGGCGAGGAGGCAGAAGGAGAAGAGGAAGAAGTTGCTGAAGGTTCTGAAGCACCTGCCGAAACACCCGAAGGCGAATAGAGGGCACCGCTCTCTTGATCCTTTAAGTTTATTGTTTTGAAGTATCTTATTGCAGGATTAGGGAACGTTGGTGACGAATATTCCAATACACGTCATAATATAGGATTTATGATACTGGATGCCTGGGCAAAAGCATCCGGTATTCCATTTGATGACAGGCGGTACGGTTCGGTTGCAACAATACCGTACCGTGGCAGGAACTTTATCCTGCTTAAGCCATCAACCTATATGAACAGGAGCGGAAATGCAATCTCATACTGGCTGAAAAAGGAAAAAATACCCACAGACAAAATGCTGGTGCTGGTCGATGATATCTCGCTGCCGCTGGGAAGCATCCGACTGAGACCCAAAGGAGGAGATGGCGGCCATAATGGTCTTACCAGTATCAACCAGGCCCTTGGTCATTCAGATTATGCCCGGCTGAGGTTTGGGATAGGAAATGATTTCCCAAGAGGCGCCCAGGTAAATTTTGTGCTGGGAGAATGGGATAAGGAGGAATCAGATTATATCTCAGGACGAATTGACCTGGCTGTAGAGATGATACAATCGTTCGGATTCGCAGGGCTTGAACTTACCATGACAAGGTATAACAAAGAGGGCAGGATCAGCGATGACGAAAAGCAGTAAACCCGGAACAAGGATCGATAAGTACCTCTGGACAGTCAGGCTGTATAAAACAAGAAGCCAGGCATCAGAGGCATGCAGGAAAGGCAGGATCAATGTAAACGGTATTCCTGTTAAGCCTTCATATACAATATCTGAAGGTGATTCATTTACGATGAGACGACCCCCGGTAATCTTCAGCTACAAAGTCACCTCTCTTCCCCCGTCGAGAGTATCGGCAAAACTGGTACCTGAATACCTTGAGGATCATACACCTGAATCTGAAAAACAAAAACTGGAAGTAATTATGACCTCGCGATCTGATAAACGGATGAAGGGAACAGGTCGTCCCACGAAAAAGGAGCGAAGGGACATCGACAGGTATAAAGATGATCTATAACACCGGCAGTTCATCAATTGCAGAATTCCCATAAGAAAAATTTATGTATATTGTGTCCTTTATTCCGGACCCAAAATCATAGAATATGTTTGAAACCCTGAAAGAAATGGATACAGTTACCCTGAGGTTCTCACAGGATGGGTTACTGTTCCTGAACCTGACCCTTGCGGTGATTATGTTCGGAGTAGCACTGGGCATTAAGTTTGAGCATTTTACACGCCTGGTAAAAGACCCCAGATCAGTACTGGTGGGCTTTCTGTCACAGTTTGTTCTCCTTCCTTTTATTACTTTCATCGTGGTTGTTATCCTGAGAAATGTAATTACTCCTACTATAGCGCTGGGTATGCTGCTTGTTGCCTCATGCCCGGGGGGAAACATCTCAAATTTCATGTCATCGCTGGCAAAAGCCAATGCAGCGCTGTCGGTAAGCCTTACAGCAATAGCCACTCTGTCGGCTATAGTACTGACTCCCCTTAATTTTGCCATCTGGGGAGGACTCTTTCTGAAGATATATGAAAGCGGTACGGCTGATGCTATTCTGCAGCCCATTAAGATCGAACCGCTTGAAATGTTCAAGGTGGTTGGCCTAATACTCGGTATCCCGCTTGTTCTGGGAATGCTTTTCAACCACAAACTCCCGAAAATAACCGGAAAGATCATCAAACCAATGAAAATATTTTCGGTTGTTGCCTTTCTGGCAATGGTGATCATCCTGTTCAGAAGCAACTATGATTTCTTTCTCAGGTTTATCAGATATATATTTGTCCTTGTACTGGTGCATAATATCCTTGCTTTCCTTACAGGTTATTACTTTTCAACACTCACGGGCAGGAACAGGTACGACAGGCGAACGATAACTATTGAAACAGGGATCCAGAACTCGGGGCTGGGACTGGCATTGTTGTTCAACCCAAATATCTTCCCGCCCGAACTGATGATCGGAGGAATGGCTGTTGTCACCGCATGGTGGGGTGTTTGGCATATAATATCAGGTCTGACCCTGGCAGGATTCTGGTCGAGAAAACCGGTGCCTGAACTGGCGGTCAGCCCTTGACGTAAATCCTCGCTATTTTTTTTATCATGGGGAAAAACAATATTGAGAAATATTCATTTGGCTATAGCATATCCAAGTTTATCGTTAATTTCCTTCATAACTATATCTTCTATCGTAAGGTAATAGTTATCGGCAGGGAGAACATAGACCGGTCGTACCCGAATATTTTTGCCCCAAACCACCAGAATGCACTTATGGATGCACTGGCTGTTCTTTGTACCACTAAAGGCCAGCCTGTATTCCTTGCAAGGAGTGATATTTTCAGGAAACGTTTTGTTGCTTCCATACTTTATTTCATGAAGATACTTCCTGTTTACAGGATCAGGGATGGTTTCGATTCACTTCGCCATAACGATGAGATCTTCGAAAAAACCGTCGATGTGCTGCGTAACAGGAACGGACTGGTGATCCTCCCTGAAGGCAGTCATTCGCCATACAGGAGGCTGAGACAGCTTAAGAAAGGTATATGCCGTATCGCATTCCAGACAGAAGAAGCAAATGATTATAAACTAAATATCAAGATCATCCCGGTCGGACTTGAATTTTCAAACTACTGGAAGTTCAGGGAAATACTGACTGTTGTTTACGGAAGACCGATTGATATGTCTGACCTGTATGAACTATACCGCGAAAGCCCGCAGATAGCATACAACAGACTGAGAGACAGGATATCCAGGAAAATCAAATCGCTGATGATCCATATCGAATCGGAAGACGACTATGAAGCTTTGAACGAGCTTCGTGAGATTGTAAACGGCAGGTATGCAGGCGACAAAAAGGATCCAAAGATATTCAGGGACAAGCTTTTGATCGGCAAACTCGAATTGCTTGCAGAAAAGGACCCATCGATGTACCGTGATATATGCAACAGGTCACTTAAGATAAAGAACATCTCAGCCAGTCTCAATATCGGGTACTTCCACCTGTCGGGACGAAAACCCAGAACCATAGTGCACTTTCTTGCATTACTCGGACTGACGGCCCTTTTGCCCCTTTTTATTTTCGGGTTTGTTACCAATTACCTTTTCTACAAGATCCCCAAGATCCCTCTAAGGAATCTTAAGGACAGGCAATTCCAGTCAAGTTTCAGGTATGTGCTATCACTTGCGCTGGGGCTGATATTATTTCCTGCATACGCTCTTCTGGCCTTTTTGATCATAAGGCCATGGTGGCTTGCCCTGATCCTGTTCGCCATAGTGATACCATCCGGTTTATTTGCATGGAATTATGCCCTCATATGGCAAAAATTACTTGAAGGGATAAGAGTAAGAAAGTACTATAACCGTAATAAAGGGGAATTCAGGATTTTGAGGAATATATACAGGGATCTTATGTCAGACATCAACAAGCTGTAACAGATGAAAATTTTCAACGGAAAAGTAGTTTGGATAACCGGGGCATCCTCAGGAATAGGTGAAGCTCTTGTATACGAAATGGTCAGATCGGGAGCCAGGGTGATAGCTTCGTCCAATGATAAGGAGGGACTGGAGAGAGTGAAAAAGAATTGTGACAACAACGGCAGCAGTGTATCCATTGTCTATATCGATCTTGAAAAAACAGGTGAGATCAGTGAAACTGTCGACAGTGTAGCCCGGGAGACCGGGAAGATCGATTATCTGATAAACCTGGGTGGAGTGAGCCAGCGTGCCACGATCGAAGAGACACCTCTATGGCTCGACAGGAAAATAATGGAGATTAACAATTTCGGAACAATTGCCCTCACCAAGGCTGTTC
>JBJKPH010000373.1:0-4187 GCA_046706585.1 Bacteroidales bacterium
CTGGAGCCTCATCCTGTTGACCCGTCCTCTTTCATCAGCATAATATTCAAGGGGATTATTAAGGTTCATAAATTCCACTTCCTCTTCCTGGGCATGTTTGACCTCCTCAACCCTAGCAGGCATTTCCTCTATCGACCTGCGGTAAATGATCATAGACCTGTCGGCACCAAGTCTCTTGGATGTTCTTACAGAGTCCATTGCAGTATTTCCACCTCCGATAACAGCTACTCTTTTACCACTGCTCACAGGTGTATCATACTCCTCTTTGGATGCACTCATCAGGTTTACCCTTGTAAGATATTCGTTTGATGAAAAGATACCTGTATAATTTTCACCCGGGATATTCATAAAATTGGGCAAACCGGCTCCGCTTCCGACAAAAAAGGCTTCAAACCCGTCGGCTTTCAGATCATCAACTGTGGCTGTCTTGCCAACAACAAAATTGGTAATGAATTTCACACCCATTTTCCTCAGGTTCTCGATCTCCACATCAACAACCCTGTTCGGTAGTCTGAATTCAGGTATCCCATACTTAAGTACTCCTCCTATCTCGTGCAAAGCCTCAAAAACAGTTACATCATATCCCCATTTTATCAGATCACCTGCAACTGCAAGTCCCGATGGTCCCGATCCTATAATTCCCACCTTTATGCCGTTTCGTTCAGCCACTTCGGGGATCGACATCTTTCCGCTTTCCCTTTCATAGTCGGCAGCAAATCTTTCAAGGTATCCTATCGCCACAGGGTCCTTGCCAAGCTTTTGCCTGTAGAAACACTGCGATTCGCATTGCACCTCCTGCGGACAAACACGGCCACAAACAGCAGGCAGAGCATTTGTCTCCTTAAGGGCAACAGCTGCTCCCAGAAAATCATTAGATTCTATCTTTTTAATGAATTTAGGTATATTGATACCGACAGGACAGCCGTTAATACAGGTAGGGTTTACACAATCAAGGCACCTTTTTGCTTCGGTAAGGGCCATCTCCGCTGTAAGACCGCTGTTTACCTCAAGACTGTTGGCTGCCCGTTCCACAGGGTCCTGCTCAACCATCTTTACCCTGGGTATATCTGTCCTTTCTTTGGCTTTCATGCTTTTGCGCAGCTCTTCACGCCAGGGTTTCTGTCGTTCTTCCTTCAATAAATCCTCAATATTTTCCATTTATATCAATTGGTTTATTTATTCAATTACGCGGTTTGTGTCAGACTGTTTCAAGGAATTTTTCATAAGCCTTTCTCTCCTCATTTTCATAGGCATGCAGACGCATTATCATCTCATCAAAATCGATAAGGTGAGCGTCAAATTCAGGTCCGTCAACACATACGAACTTTGTCTTGCCATCAACGCTGACCCTGCATGCCCCACACATTCCCGTTCCATCGACCATGATAGTATTCAGACTGGCAATTGTCGGCACATTATATTTTTTTGTTGTAAGTGATGCAAATTTCATCATTATAGCAGGTCCGATGGTTACTGCCATATTCACCTTTTCACGCTCCAGAAATTTCTCCATACCATTTGTTACCAGTCCTTTAACACCCTTTGATCCGTCATCAGTCATTACAATCACCTCATCAGAACAAGCCCTTACCTCATCTTCAAGTATTATCAGGTCACTGCTGCGTGCAGCCAGTACCGACAGCACCCTGTTACCTGCTTCCCTGAACGCCCTTGCAATTGGCAGCATGGGTGCAATTCCCACACCTCCGCCAGCACACAGGATGGTACCTTTCATTTCAACCTCAGTGGCATGCCCCAGAGGTCCGACAACATCCATTATTTCATCCCCTTTATTCATCAGGAACAGCTTGTGAGAAGTAACTCCCACCCTTTGTATTATCAGTGTAATCGTTCCTGCCTGAATATCTGCATCGGCAATTGTCAGGGGGATCCTCTCACCCTTCTCATTGATCTTCACGATCACAAAATGACCTGCTTTTCTCTTGGCAGCTATCCTGGGAGCTTCAATTACCAGTTTTACAACATTGTTATTAAGGATCTCTTTCTCCACTATTCTGTTCATATCAGACTTGTTTTTTGACCGGTTGAGCAAATTTTTAAACAGGCCCCAATATTTGCAATTTTTTTGGTGATTACAACTGAATAAGTCATTTTTCGGCCTATTGTACAACAGGTTTTAACCCGGACGATCAGCCGGGAAATATTGAATCTTTTGAATACTGTACAGGTTAGAATAACAGGGTAGCCATAAAGCTCTTATTTCCTGAAATCATCAAGGTACTCAATAACATTCTTCATTATCCGGCCCTCTACATCAGAGATATCAGCCCTGTCAAAACTTTCTCCTGTTATAACCTCATACAGTTCGATATACCTTTCAGACACTTCGGTAACAAAATCATCAGTCATTTCCGGTACTTCTTTCCCTGCCTGGCCCTGGAAACCCTTGTTCATGAGCCATTCACGAACGAATTCCTTCGAGAGCTGCTTCTGCTGCATTCCCCGGCTGAAACGATCTTCATATTCGTCGGCATAAAAATATCGCGATGAATCGGGTGTATGTATCTCATCTATCAGGTAGATCTGCCCGTTCTTTTTTCCAAATTCGTACTTGGTATCCACCAGTATCAGTCCGTGCTCTGCAGCTATCTCCGATCCCCTCTTAAAAAGCTCAAGTGAATATTTCTCAAGTAATAAGTATTCATCTTCAGACACTATACCCCTTCCAATTATCTCATCTCTTGAAATATCCTCATCATGAAGACCCTGTTCTGCTTTGGTTGTGGGGGTCACGATCGGGTTCTCAAACCGCTGATGTTCCTTCATCCCGTCGGGTATGGGCACCCCGCATATTGCTCTTGCACCTGATTTATATGTACGCCATGAACTACCTGTGAGGTATGCCCTGACTATCATCTCAACAGGGTACGGATCACACTTGTGGCCGAATGTAACATTCGGATCGGGAGCTGATATTTTCCAGTTGGGGACAATATCAGACGTTGCATCCAGAAATTTTGACGCTATCTGATTAAGCACCTGCCCTTTATATGGGATTCCCCTGGGCAGTACAACATCGAATGCCGAGATACGGTCAGATACTACCATCAACAGGTATTTGTTATCAATATTGTACACTTCTCGCACTTTACCATGGTATACTCCTTCCTGTCCCGGAAGCGTGTAGTCTGTTCTTAGTATTGTTTGTGACATATTTAATATAATTTGTTGCTGGTTGCTGGTTGCTGGTTGCTGGTTGCTTGTTGCTGGTTGCTGGTTGCTGGTTGCTGGTTGCTGGTTACTGGTTGATGGTTACTGGTTGCTGGTTGCTGGTTACTGGTTGCTGGTTACTGGTTGCTGGTTGCTGGTTGCTGGTTACCGAACACCGATCACTCATCACTATTCCCGTTATTGCCGTTATTTTCATTTACCGACTCTTCCTCATATGCTCTTACAATATCTTTTACAAGTTTGTGTCTTACAATATCCCTTTCATCAAATTCAATGATCGAGATCCCTCCAATACCCCTGAGTATTTTTGTGGCCTGTACCAGTCCCGACTTACTCCTTGAAGGAAGGTCGACTTGAGTCATATCACCTGTCATTATAAATTTTGAACTGACGCCCATTCTTGTAAGGAACATTTTCAACTGGCTTATTGTTGCATTCTGGGCTTCGTCAAGTATAACTATTGAATTCTCAAGGGTTCTTCCCCTCATATATGCAAGGGGAGATATCTGTATCGTTCCGTCCTCGAGCCAGGCCTCAAGTTTCCGGTAATGGATCATGTCCTGAAGGGCATCATAAAGCGGCTGCAGGTAAGGATCCAGTTTCTCTTTCAGGTCGCCAGGAAGGAAACCGAGCCTTTCACCAGCCTCAACGGCAGGCCTTGTAAGAACTATTCGCCTAACCTGCTTATTCTTAAGAGCCCTGACAGCAAGTGCTATAGCGGTATAGGTTTTACCTGTTCCGGCAGGACCAACTGCTATCAGGAGGTCATTTTTATCATACTCTTCAACAATCCTGAACTGGTTTACCGTTCTTGGTCTTACCGGCTTTCCCGCAACATTGAATACTATAGCATCATCCACTCCGGAGGAAGCTCTTTTCAGATACTCAGGGTCAGACATCAACCGGTGGAGATCATCCTCCTCAAAATTATTATGCCTGTTGAAGTATTCAACAAGCTCACCAATGACCATACTGAACCTTTCAACTTCCTCGGA
>JBJKPH010000374.1:0-13063 GCA_046706585.1 Bacteroidales bacterium
GTATTCTGCCCTGCAAAAATAGTTATTCCGAATTTCAAATAAAAAGGAAGCCCCCTGATAAGTTCAGATACCTATTACATAACCATGTGATATTCAAACGTATAATTTCTTACACAATTTTTCAACCAATGGTTTGAGATCACCCGGAACGATATCATGAAGCCTTGAGAAATCGGGTTTTGCCCTTGGCCTTGATCTCAGGTCCTCTTTATCTTTTATCGGTTTTTTTGTTCCACCACCAATATAACCCATTAACCGCCAGCTTGTCTCATCACTGAAAAATGGCAAAATCTCCAGGGCGAGAAGATCAAAAAGAAAAGGCATATTATATCCGTTACCATTATTAAGCTTCTCAACCTCGTCCTTTATCCACTCGTCAGATGCAAGGTTCAACATTATATCCACATTCTGATAGGCAGTCTTTGTCTTTTCAGCCTTCAGTGCCGCAAATGCAGTATAATCACCTTCATATTCCGGCCCCGGGTAATTATCGATCCATTTCTCATGAAGCCAGTCGAGGAACCAGAAGGATGACATATGGGCAAGGATAGTTGAGAACCAGGTTGTCTGCCTCGGGTCAGTATATAACTGGCTCAGCAGGTTACTGAACTGGTAGGCAACCTTTCCGTATGTCAGGTGACCCACTGTAAGTCCGAATTTATAACCATCCTTATCGATAGGTGTATATATCCTCATTCCGTAATACAGATCATTAACCACGGTAATAGGTTTGTAACCAAGAGAAGGTCCTGCGCCTATCAACTCATCCATTTTTGAAGCAATTTCAAATACCACGGGTTCGATATTCCTGTTATAGGTTTCCGTCTCCCACAAATCCAGCTTAATATTCCATTTCATAATATGCTTTGTTTCTATTTAAAGAGATTATATTCTTAAAAAAATCATTAACTGAATATAATAAATATCTTATCCAAAAGCAAGATGAAGTTCAAATAAGTTTGCCCGGGTTTGTGTTATGATCACCAGGCTATTCTAATATGAACAGGCCAAAAAAGAGTAATATTAATTATTACCTTTTGTTATCTTTGTGATAAGATAATTTCTATGGGATACCGCATAAGGAAAAAGTGTATTGCTCTGCTGCTGGTTCTGACCGGATGCATAAGTCTTCTCCACTCACAGGTGATTGTAATTATTCCTGATACATCAGACTACTTACCATTGCCCGGCGGTCTGAATATTAACCTGATGGTAGCAGCATCCAAGGGATACGGTAACGAAGTTATCAGGATGATGAAAATGGGAGCTGACGTAAATGCCAAAGGGTTTGATAATGTTACCCCTCTGATCTATGCGGTGGCAAATAATTTCAAAAGAGTAACAGAAATAATCCTCGGTTATGATCCCGACCTTGAAGCCCGGACAAACGATGACGAAACTGCACTTATAATTGCTTCAAGGATGGGTTATTTTGAGATTGCTGAGATGCTCATCAGAAAAGGAGCAGATGTTAATGCCACAGACCGGTTTAGTGCTTCATCGCTTCATTATGCTGCAATATACGGCGACTTTTATATGTCCGATATGCTGATCTATTACGGAGCCGATCTTGACGCCAGGACAAATGATGGAACAACACCACTTATGGCGGCAGTATGGTCGGGAAGTGCCGATGTATCAGACCTGCTCATTCAGAGCGGCGCCAAAATAAATGTGGCTGATAATAATGGTTTTACGCCATATATTTTAAGCGGACAAAACAGTGATACGCTTATTGCAAGCCTTCTTGTAAAAAACGGGGCCATGGTAAATGCTGTAACAAACGAAAGGTACAGCGCACTGTCGTACGCAATAAAGAACGGTGAAACAGAGCCCGCAGGATACTTTATCAAACAGGAAGTTACAGCTGAAAGATCAAAAGCTGCAGAAGTGGATCCGTACCGCGTTGCAAGAAAATACGGCCGGTCAGCGATAGCTGAGATGCTGACAGAAAATAATTTTAATAAATATACAGGCTTTAATTTCGAGGATATAAACTTCAGGGCAGGATATCGCGGGCTTATAAGTGACCATTACTTCAGCTTCGATGTGTCAGTTGAAGAACCACTCTATAAACTGTTTATTGAAACGGGACTGGATTTTAAGCCATTCTATACACGAATAATTATTCGCGATAATAATGATGAGAACCTATTCCACCAGTACTTCGATCAGAGTTTTATAATTCATGGAGGTGTGGGAAAAGAGTTTCTACTTCATGAAAATTATTCAGGAGCACTTATTAGCCTGAAGGTCTGTCTCGAAACAGGATATTTGTTTGCCAACGATTATAAAGGAACATATATTTCCCCTGATAACAGGATGCTTTTTCTTCCATCTGCCGATCTTGTATATAAAAAAGATAACTGGTCGGTCAGCGCCGGCTATGAATACCATAAGACAGGATACTACATGAACGGTCCCCACTGGTTAAGGATTGGACTGGGATATACCCTGAACTTCAATAATATAAAGATTAATCCCAAATTAATTGATTGGTACTGATACTGAATGAGAAATCTTGCTAAAATATTGTTCCTGCTGCTGGTAACATTCACATTCTCCTGTGAACAAATGATGCTTGTCGACTGCAATACCTGCAGCGTTGAGGAACCTCTGAAAGGAAATGTCTATTTAAAGATCTATGATGGAGACCTTAGTCATCATCTGGTTGAAATATTCCTAGGCAAGCTTGAAGACAATGTAAAGATAGACTCCTTCTATGTTTCCATCGATTCAAATGTTGAACTGGAGCTTAATCATGAATATACTTTCAGATCAACAACTGAAATTAACGGAAAAACATATGTGACCCTTGACTCATCATTACCAAAAACAAGCAAGTATTTCGGATGTAATGAGGTTTGTTATCTGGTAGTAGATAACAATGTGGATCTTAGAATTAAATATTATTAATAATACACCTGGCAATGAAACTCAAATACGGATCTGATTACCTAAATATTACGATGCCTGCTGACTGCGATATACTCGAAGCACGCGGACCGTCTGATGAAGTTTCCAGGGAGTCATTCATACATGACCTGGATAAATATGTCGGAAGAAAGAGATTCAGATCGGCAGGAATAGTGATCTCTGATAAAACAAGGCTGTGCAGTTATGACAGGTTGCTTCCATGGCTGACAGATTATCTTGAGGAATCGGGAAATGGATATGATAATATAACATTTTACATAGCCTATGGTACTCATCCTGCACAGTCGGACGAGGAGAGTGTGGCAGCATATGGTGAAACATTCAGAAAGTTCAGGTTCATCCATCATAACTGCGACGATAAAAGTTCAATGGTAAGCCTGGGACGAACATCATCAGGAACGGATGTTATGGTAAGGAAAGAAATACCTGACCATGATATGCTTATTCTGATGGGAGCTCTGTCACATCATTACTTTGCTGGCTATGGAGGAGGCAGAAAACTTATATTCCCCGGACTCGCCGCAAAGGAATCTATCTACTGGAACCATAAGTTGTTCATTGATTTCAAATCGAAGAGATTACATCCCGGATGCCAGTCAGGAAAAATAAACGGAAACCCGGTAGGCGAAGACCTTAAAGAGATAGATAGCATGCTTCCGCCTAAAGTTATTATCTCAGGCATTCTTAATCCTTCAGGCAAGGTGGCCAGACTAATGACCGGATCAAGCTATGCTGATTTTGAAGAGGCCTGCAATGTGTATGACAGTTTCTACAGATCGAAAAGTGAAAAGCTGTACGATCTGGTAATTGCATCATCAGGAGGATATCCCAAGGATATTAATCTTATCCAGTCACACAAGTCGATGCATAATGCAGCATCGTTCGTTAAAGATGGTGGCACCCTGATCTTGCTTGCCGAATGCCGTGACGGTGTAGGAAATGATAAGTTTATGGCGCTTTTTAACGGAAGCCGTGAGGATATACTCGATCATCTTGAAAAGAATTATTCCGGCAATGGAGGAACAGCCCTTTCGCTGCTGGCTAAAAGCAGCCGGATCAAAATTCTCTTTCATACAACATTAAGTGAAAACGACTGCAACCTGATGGGTGTTAGCAAGATCAGTAAAACAGAGATAGATGAACTATTGGGATCATTCAAAGGATCAGCAGCTGCAATTCCTAATGGAAGTATAATTTACAGGTAAAAATCGATCTTTCGTCTTGTTTTATTATGGGCATATGCTTAAATTAGCAATCTGTATTTTATTATTATGCCCAGAAGAAAAAGTTGCAAGCATATTAGCATGATGCCGGGAGTAATGTTCTACAAACCGGCAGGCATACCTGTCAGGTCACTGGAAGTAATTACTCTTGAACTGGATGAATTCGAGGCTATCAGGCTGGCCGACATGGAGGGATATTACCATGACGAAGCAGCAAAAAAGATGAATACTTCAAGGCAGACATTCGGCAGGATAATTCAGACTGCAAGAATGAAGATAGCAACTGCAATAATCGGGGGAAAAGCGTTGAAAATTACTGAAACAGGTAATGTGGTTTTAAATAACAATCAAAAGCATGAAAAAAATAGCCATACCCACAAACGGGACGAATGTTGATGATCATTTTGGTCATTGCAGTTTTTATACAATATATACCCTCGACAGTGAGAACAGGATCGGGAAGAAAGAGCTTCTTCCTTCTCCCTCCGGCTGTGGATGCAAGTCCGACATTGCATTCATACTCAAAGACATGGGTGTAGACACAATGCTGGCAGGCAATATGGGACAGGGAGCAGTTATGAAACTCAGTTCTGCAGGGCTGTCTGTGTACAGGGGTTACACCGGCAATACAGATGATGTATTGAATAGGTACCTTGAAGGGGACATGGGGAATGACCAGCTTTGCCATGAACACCGGCATCATCACGACGAGGGTCACTCATGCCATAATTGACGCTCAGATCTTTTCCTTGTGCAATAGTTGCCTCAGGTCGTTGGGCTTTATCCTCTCGGTTATTCTCCCTTCGTCAGCGAATGATATGTGTCCCCTCTCCTCTGATACTATTATCACAAAAGAGTCTGTCTGTTCAGTAATACCTATTGCAGCCCTGTGCCTCATACCAAACCGGGGTGGCAGGGCAGGATCATCAGTGGCAGGAAGCGGGCATCTTGCGGCCATGATCTTCCCGCCCTCAATAAGTACTGCACCATCGTGCAGAGGTGTATTCTTAGCGAAAATAGTTGATAGCAGATCGGCACTTATGCGGGCATCTAGTAGCTGACCTCCCTCCGAATAGAGGTCAAGTGTACTTTTCCTGGAAATAACTATCAATGCACCCGTTTTGTTCTCAGACATTGACTCGGCAGCTCTTACTATCTCCTCGGCTATTCTCTGTTCCGAGCCTGAAATGGTTGTACCTTTGCCGAAAAGATTCTCGATCGAAAATTTTCCCTTGCCCAGGTACCTGTTTCCAATAACCAGCAGAAACCTGCGAATTTCCTGCTGAAAGACAATTATCATAGCTATCACACCCACTCCGATAACCTGGCCGAGAATTGAACTTATCAATTCCATATGCAGTGCTTTTACCACCAGCCAGAAAAGATAAACAAGGAAAATCCCGAGGAATATACTTAAGGCTGCTGTACCCCTGATAAGCCTGTAAAGCTGGTACATGATAATTGCTACCAGGACAATATCAATAATATCTAATACTGATGGGACCATTATTTTTGTGTTAGAAGGGTTTCCATACCAAATAAACTTTCATTTACCATAATTCAAAATTAAGAAATTTATTGAGCCGGTGTCTCATGTATCTTTCTGAACAGCTTTACCGATTGTACTGCTTCTCTGACATCATGCACCCGTAGTATACTCGCTCCTTTCATTAGTGCTATTGTATTAAGTGTTATGGTTCCTGCCAGTGAATTCCCCGGATCAATTCCAAGTTCCTTCCAAATCATCGATTTTCTGGATAAACCAACCATTACGGGAAGGCCGAACAAACCAAACTCATCAAGATCATGAAGCATCTCATAGTTATGTTCGATACTCTTTCCAAAACCAAACCCAGGATCAATAATAATATCTTTCACACCCATATCTGTAAGTTTTTCAAGCCGTTGCGAAAACCATCCCACAATATCGCTCACAACATTATCATACAATGGTGAGTCCTGCATATTGGCCGGGGTTCCCTGCATATGCATCATGATGTAAGGAATATTTGCGGCGGCAACAAAGCCGAACATCCGTTTATCCATCTCACCCCCTGAAATATCATTTATCATATCCACACCATAATCATTTACAGCAACTTTTGCCACTTCCGACCTGAATGTATCGACAGAGATAATTATGTTGTCAAATCTCTTCCTGATAAGTTCAAGAGCCATGGAAATTCTTGATATCTCCTCCTCAACGGATATTTCTGTGGCACGCGGTCGTGATGAATAACCACCTACATCAATAATATCGGCACCTTCGGAAACCATGCTATCCACCTTTTGTGCTATCTCCCCTTCAGTGAATGTACGACTCCTGTCATAAAATGAATCGGGAGTAACATTAACAATACCCATTACACGTGGTATGGAAAGGTCAAACAACACTCCCCTGATATTAATAAAGTCTTTCATTTTCAGTATCTGATTATGGATTACACAAACATAGGTAAAAAATCTGATCGGCAGACAGGTCTTAAAGTCTGCATTCTCAGTAATTATTCGAGCCCCCTGTTAGTTACTTTGGCCTCTTACCGGCAATAATATACAGCATACTTACTATATTTGTATGTATTATTGAACAGACTAGCCCTATATGAATCTTATTGTTATTGAAGGACTCGACGGTGCAGGCAAATCAACCCAGATAGGTTTATTGCAGGAATATTTCAGGGAAAACGGAAGACTTTTCAAATACCTGCATTTCCCGCGCACTGATGCGCCCTTTTTCGGCGAACTTATCTCAAAATTTTTAAGGGGTGAATTCGGAAGTCTGGAAGATGTTGATCCATATATTGTTGCAATGCTTTATGCAGGCGACAGAAAGGATGCGGCTGAGGAATTGTCGGGATGGCTTAGTGAAGGAAAGTATGTTTTGCTTGACAGGTATGTCTATTCAAATATTGCATACCAGTGTGCCAAACTTGACAGTGCTGAGGAGAGGGAAAGACTTAAGGAATGGATACTGGATCTTGAATTCGGACACTTCGGAATTCCAAAGCCTGATATCAATATCTTTCTTGATGTTCCGCTTTCTTTCACCGCATCGAGACTGGGACCGGGGCGGAATGGCAATGACAGGTCATATCTTAAAGGCAACAGTGATATCCATGAGGATGACCTGAATTTCCAGGGAAAAGTGAGAGAATTGTATATTACCACTGCCAGAAAGGAAAACACCCTCAAAATCGTTAAATGCCTTGACCAGGACGGTGGAATGGCATCACCGGGGGAGATATTCAGCAGAATTGTGTCACTTCTTAAAGAAAATAATCTGGTATAATGAAGACTCTGACAAATATTTCAAGAATTCTGACCGGACTGCTTTTTATGTTCTCAGGACTGACAAAAGGGATCGATCCGGTGGGTTCGATGATAAAAATAACTGATTATTTTTCAGCAGCAGGTATCAGCGTACCGGGTGGGATGGCACTTGTCCTGGGCGTTATGCTTTGTACAGCCGAATTCATTATAGGTTTTTCTGTGCTGGCGGGTATGAGGATCAGACCGGCTTCCTGGGGTATGCTTGCCTTTATGATACTATTCACACCACTGACATTTGTCCTGGCACTTTTCAACCCGGTATCCGACTGCGGATGTTTCGGTGATGCCATACATTTATCGAACTGGGAAACATTCTTTAAAAATGTCATTATCCTTACACTGGTAATAATAGTGTTCGCAAGGAGAAAAACTTTTCACGACGTACATACACCGGTTATTGAATGGAGGATAATTATTGCAGCGACCCTGCTTTTTACAGCGTTTGTCTCATTCAACAAAAGGAATCTTCCGGTCGTGGATTTCAGACCATATAATATTGGAAGGAATATACCTGAAGGAATGACAATGCCCGAAGGGGAAGCATATGACCAGTACAATACAACCCTGATATATTCAAAGAACGGTGTTGAAAAAGAATTTACCCTCGAAAACTACCCGTCGGGTGACACATCCTGGGTTTTTGTGGACCAGAAAACAGAACTGGTAAAAAAAGGTTATACCCCTCCTATTCATAATTTCAGTCTTGCCACAGCAGAGGGGGATGATCTTACCGACCTTGTAATTTATGACCCTGGCTACTCTCTCCTGATGATCAGTCCAAATATGCAATCAGCACATGCGGATGAGATTGAGAAAGGTATCAGAACCGGGGAGTATCTGCTTGACAACCAAACCGGGTTCTATATTGTAACTTCGGCCTCCAACGAATTGACCGATACATACAAGGAGAATTTTACAGTTCTTTTTGCCGACGAGACAACCATTAAAACCATGATAAGGTCAAATCCGGGTTATATGCTGTTAAAGGGTGGTGTTGTTATGGCAAAATGGTCACCAGCGACACTGCCGCCGGCAACCAGGATTGCCAAAATGACTGCTGAGGGTTATTCATTAAAAAGAGCAGGAAAAACGGTAAGGTTTATCATAGTTTTTGGGGTGGCAATAATATTATCGCTATTAACTAAATTCCTTCCAAAGGAATAAATACAATTATACATGAGAAAAAAGATAGTAGCAGGAAACTGGAAAATGAACAAATCGTTTGGAGAAGGACTTGAGCTTGCAAAGGCAATAAGGCAGTATTTTGACAGTAAAGCGGTTGAAGAACCCCAGGTGATAATATGCACTCCGTTCATACATCTCTCTTCAGTATCAGATATTCTGGCAGGAAGTGAGATAATGTGCGGTGCCCAGAATTGTCATTCCGAAGATTCAGGGGCATACACGGGCGAAGTATCAGCATCAATGATAGCATCAACGGGAGCGACATATGTAATTATCGGGCACAGTGAGCGCAGGACCTATAATAAAGAGACCGACGAGTTGCTTGAAATCAAGACAAGGAAAGCCCTCGAAAACGGGCTGAAAGTAATTTTTTGTTGCGGTGAAGTACTTGATGAAAGAGAAAAAGGCGCACATTTCGATGTTGTAAGAAAACAGCTTGATAAAGGACTGTTTCAACTTGACGAGAACAACTTCAGGAATATTATCCTTGCATATGAACCGGTTTGGGCAATTGGAACGGGTGTTACGGCAACCCCTGAACAGGCACAGGAAATGCATGCCTATATCAGGGAACTTGTAGCCGGAAGGTATAATAAAGAGACAGCTGAAAATACCACCATACTGTACGGTGGCAGTTGCAATCCCGGGAATGCAAGGGAATTATTCTCAAACAGTGATGTTGATGGAGGTCTGATAGGAGGTGCATCACTGAAGCCTGACCAGTTTTGTGCAATAGCAGAATCATTTTGATTATCAATACATGGAGCATATCTAAGTAAAATTCATAGTACCGGAACAAAAACCGTATAAGCATGAGATTTTCCAGATCCGTCATATTGATCATTATACTGGCTGTTATTCCCGGTAAAATATTACCACAATCAAGGGTGATATTCTCCGGCGATCCGGCAAAGTTCACTACCGAACTAACAGCATTCTTGGGTCCGAACCTCAACGCCGACCAGTCGGCATTGCTTAACAGATTCATCGCCGGCTGGGACAGCACCTCTTTCGGGCAGGAGCATAAACAGGTAATTATTACTATCTCCAACCAGATGGCCGCCAAACGGATGAGACCGGTACCTCATTTCGTCACCTACCTGAATACCCTGATGACTTTTGCAGATTATGATGTCGACAGGGATCAATTCCTGATATGGCTTAAAGGCCTGGAGCAAATATCAGGGCTCACATCCAATCAGCTGAGTGTAGTTAACCGGTTTACCGAAACGGGAGGATTGCTGGTAAGTGAGAATACATTATATAAATCCGGAAGCTCAACATGGAAATCTACAAGTAACAGATTCTCATTTGTATCTGATTCAGTATTCAAGATAGTGATCCCTTCAACATCGCTGATATGTTATTCGCAGTATGACAGTACAATGATCCATGAAACAGGCGGAGTATATGTACCTCTTACAGGCAGGTGGTATGGTAATGGGGGAAGGATCACATGGGAGAAAGTCGGTTTTACACCTGATGAAATATATGCAACACTCGACAAGTATGAGCTGAATATGCAAGTCTCCTCATTTGATATCGATTCTGTAATGTTCTATCATAATGTATATTTCACCAGTCCGGTTCCAGGAAAACTAAGCGACCGTGCAATAAAAATAAATAACATCCAGAATGCAGCTTATCCTCAGTTTGATACATACCAGAAAACATTCAGTATAAAGGATATATACGATGATATTGATTTTCAGGGTGGCCTTTCGTTCCACGGGGCAAGTGTGATGGGCACCGGGTCGAGCTACAGGCCCTCTGTAATTACCATCAGCAGAAACGATACTGTATTCGTAAGGGTAAGAGCACAGAATTTCCTGTTCAATAAGGAATCGCTCAATTCGCAAAGCACAGCATTTTCGCTATACCTGGGAGACGATTCGATCTACCATTCCGATATTGCTTTTTCGTATAATGTCAAAAACCGCGAGGTAAATACCTTCAGGTCAAGATTCCCCACTTCAAGGAGTCCCTATTACAGTTCATGGCATAAAATGGATATGTATTTCGAATACCTTTCGTGGAAAATCGATGAATCGAAGATCAAAATGTCAAGGGCCAGGGGTGCATCGATCGGGCAGGCATATTTTGAATCTGTATCATATTTCGACATGGCCGATTTCAACAGGCTGATGTCAATCGATAGCGACCACCCATTGTTCAGGCTTAGCAGGTTTGCCGAATGGTGGTATTCAAAGACCTTCCCTATTGATGAATTTGCAAAGTGGCTTCACCAGCCGGCCGAGAATGTTACAGGAATGTGTATTGACCTGGCAAACATGGGATTCCTCTATTACGACAGGGCAAATGATGAAGTGACCATAAAACAGAAACTCTATGACTACATAAACTCATTTGCCAAACTCCAGGACTATGATGTAATAAGTTTTACAAGCGAAACGAGCGGTCAACTCGATAATGCTGTGCTCAACATGAAGAATAACAGGGTTGAGATAAACGGTGTGCCAAGGATATTCCTGAGCGATTCACAGAATGTTGCTATCTACCCATATAACAGGAAGATTGTGCTTGAGAAGAACAGAAGCTTTGAATTTGACGGGGTAGTACAGGCCGGGATGCTGACAATTTTCGGACACAACTTTAAATTCAATTATGACACCTTCAAAATTAACCTTGTAAATGTAGATTCGATGAGGCTTGCTATTATGACCGACGAGAGGGATGAATACGGAGGGCTGATGGCAAGGCAGATAGAAGATCTGATACAGATGACCAAGGCAGACCTGCTGATCGATGATCCAAATAACAAATCAGGTTTAATGAGCCTCGAACAATACCCGATATTCACTGCCATGAGCGAATCCTATATATTTTACGATAATGTCCCGGGGATAGAAGGTGTTTATCCAAAATCGGATTTCTATTTCAAACTTGACCCGTTTACTTTCGAAAATACCGACCGGCTCACCGATGAAGACCTGAATCTTGCAGGTGAATTCACTGCCGGGAGGATTATCCCGGTAATGAGACAAACCCTGAGCCTGCCAAATGATAAATCCCTTGGATTCATGTACGAAATACCTGAGGAGGGACTCGATATTTACGAAGGTAACGGGAAAATATATAATGAAGTATCAATGAGCAATTCCGGGTTGAAGGCAAATGGCAGGTTAGACCATCTTACAGCATCAATCGTATCATCAGAGATCAACCTTTTCCCCGATTCTGTTAAAGCCGTTGCCGACAGGTTTACCCTTACCAGTAATACAATATACCCAGAGGTCGAATCAGGTGTCACAAATATCTCATGGTACCCCTGGCAGGATACACTGTATGCCGAGAGCGGCGGAAGTGAACCGTTTGTTATGTTCGATAATGACACAAAGCTGAATGGGCCTTTGCTTCTTACCGGCAATCAACTCTCGGGAAGCGGCGTAATCAATACAACCAATTCACAGGTTGGCTCTGATAAGTTTGTATTCGGACCACTCACTATTCAGTCAGATAGTTCAACCTATAACCTGAAATCAGTATCAGGTGACGGACTGGCTTTCATTGCCGAGGATGCCAACACATTCATTGATTTCGAAAATCAGTTCTCGAGATTCAGCCTTAATTCCGACTCATCGCTGGTGAAATTCCCTGAAGTAAATTATATCTGTACGATGAACGACTTCAGGTATGATATGCAAACAAAAATACTCTCAATGTCAATGAGAGGAAGAAGCGGATCAACCCTGATGCCTGCCAGCGAACTACTTAAGGTAGACCTTCAAAACATTGAGAAACCAACATTTTTCAGCACGAATATGGTAAATGATACTATTTCGTTCGCTGCAAGAACCGGATATTACAATGCAGGGGAGGAGAAAGTTGTTGCCGATGATGTCAATTATATCAGGATTGCCGACGCACTTATCCAGCCCGATAGCGGAAGACTGGTTATTAATAAGGGAGCCAGAATGGAACCGATAACCAATGCAATACTGGCCATAAACAATAACCATATAATCCACTCAGCCACAGTAGATATCATTCGCAGTTTCAGGTATACGGCAAGTGGCACCTATGACTATATCGATGAGAACAAAGAAATTCAGCCTGTAAGGTTTGATGAGATAGTAGTTGATTCGATGAGAACAAGAGGGACAGGACATATTACCGGTGTGCAGAAATTCATGCTAAGCCCCTATTTTACATTTCAGGGTGATGTCCATCTGAAGGCCGAGAACAAACTGCTCAATTTTCTTGGTTCATCTGGAATAGTACAGGATTGTGATGCGATTGGCAGTGCTCCGATGAAGTTCAACGCCGATATTGATCCGGAAAACGTGATGATCCCTGTCGACGAAAAACCAAGGGATATTAACGGGAATCTGATCACTGCAGGCACATATATAACAATTGACTCCACT
>JBJKPH010000375.1:0-7204 GCA_046706585.1 Bacteroidales bacterium
CCACCAGTCCTGCCTGTGGCGAAATAGATACTATCTCAAATCTGTCGGCCAGGCCGTTGACATCGCTAAGGGTAACTCCCGTCACTTCATCGCTGCATACCGTGGTGTTAAGATTGTCAAGATCGGGCTCCGGGTTGACCGTTGATGTAACGTTTTCCGAAATTCCTGAACAGCCCTGAGTGCTTACCGGCACTACCGCATAGACAACATTTACAGCTGCTGCATTTTTGTTGGTCCATGCATCGTTGGCAATCTCGTTTGCAGCAAATCCGGTTCCTGTAGCAGGTGCTCCTGCGGATGCTGTAAGCCCGCCGTCGTTAATGCTTGAAATATTATAGGTAATACCCGAGCAGTATAATCCGTTATTTGTAATTGAAAGCGTTATTGCCGAAGCTTCGTCGCTGCATACAGCGGCTGCCAGCGGTGAAAGATCGGGGATATCGTTTATATCGAATGCATGAACAGGCGCCATATATGGGCCCACGCCGCAGCCGTTCGCTCCGGCTACGGTAACAGTATAAGAACCCACTGCAACCCCTGTCAGGTCTATTGACTGCTGGCTTGCTGCAGTTGTGGCATCGCTGGCGCCGGCTATCCATGAATAGTCCCAGACATACTCTGCGGCGGTAGCCACATCAGTAACATCTATATTAAGCGTCCCGTCCTTGCAGATGCCTGTTGCCCCTGAAACAAATACCGGTGCGGCAACCGGTGCTCCGGGGTTAATGGTAACGTCATAATCGGCAGTTGTAACATTACAACCTGTTGCGGCTATTGTTTCAGTCACCCTTACCCATCCCATACCTGCAGCCCCCCAGGTTACGGTTATTGAGTTGGTACCGGCCCCGGCTGTTATTACCCCGCCGGATATCGCCCATACATAGTTATTTCCTCCAACGTTGGGGGTTGAATATACTTCACCGACTACGTTTGCACATACATTGTCTGATCCTGAAATAACAGGTGTTGGTAAAGGATTTATTGTTATTGAAACAGCCTGGACATTTGTACATCCGTTTGCGTTTTGAATAGTCATTACGCCACTGTAAGTACCTGCAGGTGTGTTTGCCGTTATATCTATAGTGTTAAGAGTCCCTCCACCACCGGCAAAGGCAAAAGCAGTATTCCCCTGGTCAGCCAGTCCGGCTGTATTCGCTGCTGCGTCCCAGTCAATACTATAAGAGTCGGGACTGTTTGTGGTTGATGTATAAGCCAATGTTGCATTCTGTGATGAAGAACTTGCGCAGAGATCATTTAAGGTTCCTCCTGTTACTATTGTTGGCAGGGGATTAACTGTAAGTGATGCAGATCCGCTTGTGGTTTCGCAGCCTCCTGAGGTTGTTGTAAGCACAGCCCTGTACAGGTACCCGTTCATACCGTTCTGCGCATTCGTTATATCCAGGGTTGCAGTAGTGTAATTGGAATAAGTACAACCATCGTTAGGTGTGGATGCGCCTGTAATATCCGTCCATACCGATCCGTTGAATCTCTGCCATTTGATCGTATGTGCCCCACCTCCGTCTGTTATAGCGAATGATGCAGGTGATCCCTGACATGTTGTTGTATTGGACGGATCGGTGGTTGATGCAAGCTGGTAGATCGTTAATGTCGCCGAATTGCTTGTAACCGGGCAACTTCCTGTTGTTGTAGTTACAACCGCTCTGTACTGATAACCATCCATACTGAACTGGGTGTTTGAAATACCCAGGTTAGCTGTAGTGTAATTAGAATATGTACAGCCGTCATTGGGTGTTGCAGCCCCTGTAATATCGGTCCATGAAGAACCGTTAAACCGTTGCCATTTTATCGTATGAGGCGCTCCTCCATCGACAATTGTAAATGAAGTTGCCACTCCGGCACATACATCTGAATTCGCCGGATCAGTTGTTGTTGCCAGGGGATAAACAGTAAGATTCCCGGCATTTGAAGTTATCGGACAGGGCCCGTTTGTCGTCAGAACACATCTGTACTGATACCCATCCATCCCGACAGGTACATTTGTAAGAGTTAAAGTTCCTGTCGTATAACCACCGTATGTACAACCATCGTTAGGTGTTGCTGCTCCTGTAATATTTGTCCAGGCTGATCCGTTCCATCTTTGCCATTGGCGACCCGTTACAACTGGATTACCATCATCTGAAATAGTGAATGTAGTATTTGTTTCAGCGCATATTGCCCTGTCAGGAGGTTGAGACGTTATGTCTGCCAGCGGATTAACTGTTATTGAAACCTGGCCCGACCTTTTCTGGCATCCATTATCTGTAGTTGCTACCAATCTGTACTGGTATCCGTTTATTGAATATGGTGCCGAAGCTATATCTAAAGTATTTGTATTAAATCCTGCATAAATACTTCCGTCAGTCGCTCCGGTAATGTTGGACCAGCTACCGTTGCTCCTCTGCCACTGATATGACGAAATGCTTCCTGATGTCACTGTAACATTAGATGTGAAAGATGCAGGATCAAGTTCACATACTGTTGTGGAATTTGGCCCTGTAAATGATGCAACAGGGTAAATAGTCAGTGTCGCCGGATTAGAATATGTTAAGCATCCACCGGTTGCAGTCGTTAATTTTACACGGTAATGATAACCATCCATCCCAATATCTGCACTTGAAATATTCAAAGTACTTGTTGTATAATTTGAATATGTACATCCGTCATTCGGTGTTGTCCCCCCTGTAATATCAACCCATGCTCCGGCTCCTATCTGTCGTTGCCACCTTATTGTATGCGCACCGCCACCTGTTGATACAGTAAAAGAGGCATTACCCGTTGTCATATTATCATCATCACATGTACCTGCATCAGAAGGATCGGTATTTACCACTGCCATCTGGTAGATATTCACCGTATATGTCGCGGATGTTGCCGGACATGAATTAGCTGTAACCTCATAGACAGTAACTGTATAATCACCCGCCTGGGTATAATCATTAAGAGTAATTTCCTGTGTTGTTATTCCGGTTGAAGCACCATTTCTTCTCCAGAGATAAGTCCCGCTGGGTGATATGCTTGATTGAAGAGTTACTGAGGTTGCATCATCATCACAGAAATCATTTGATCCTGCTGAAATAATTATGGTAGGAGTAGCAGGCAAGGGATCAATGGTTAAACGGACATCATCTGTGTGTTCAGGACATAAGACACCTCCATAAGCATGAAGAGTAAGGTCTACAAAACCTGCGGCTATATCTGCAGTACCGGGGGTATAAATTGCATTACCCGGGCTTGTGGCGTTTGCAAATGACCCGTCGCCTGCTGTTGTCCAGAGAGATGAAGTTGTTGCTGCATCAACAGCTCCATCCATGTCAGCAGTACCATCCTCACAAATAGCAAAATCTGCTCCGGCATCTGCAATCGGGCCATCAACTATGTATATTACTATTGAATCCCAGACTGCAGTTCCGTCCCATGGGTCACCCATGTAAGGGTTACACTTATTCCAGTTCTTCAGATATACATGCATATAATCTCCGAAACGAGCTGTTGCTGGAATATGTATTACATCACTTAATGTATTAGGATTTGTGATCGGTGATAAAACATCAGTATTTACATTAATAATCCCGGAAGCATGACCCGCCGAAGCATTTGCTGTTCCCGGGAATGCCCCGGTAATATCAACATCCCCGGTTATTGTATTTTCCACTGCCTGTGTGGTAGGATTCATACCATAAACAAACTGCAGGTCCCTATCCTCAGAGTTTATTTCCCCGGGAGGGTATACCCTGAAGAGTTCGTCACAATCCCACGTACCATCATCCCTCAGAGTAATAAATGCATCATTCCCTTCACAGATCTTAATAGTATCCGGACTGCTGTCAGCATTATTGACCAATAACATTTCTCCGTTTCCGTCGGTATTGATATCTCGACCTGCAACTATTGGGTATTCAATCTTGTTTAATCCTCCGAAAGGTGCACAACCTTCGATATTGGTTGCAGTTAAAACAACCTCATAGTAGCATGAATCATGAGAAGTGTACGTGTGTGATTGATTTGGTGGAACATCACCATTATCGGATGAAGTGAAATTATAAACTGCCGATCCGTCCCCCCAGTCAATTTCCCACTGGCAACCTTTTAAAATATTCTCTGGAAATGGCAGGTCAACAATATTGTATGTTTTTTGAGCCCCGAGATTTACACAGTTCTCGGAACTTGTCAAAGCAGTTAGTGGTGCAATTGTCGGACAGTTAATATTATTAAAGGTTATGACCTTGACCGTTGAGAAAGTCCCTGGTGTTGTTTCTGCGACGATATGGATAGTATGAGTGTATGCCCCAAGATTCTTTGGTACAAAGTGCTCGACTAACTGTGTTATTCCGCCACCTGCTGTATAAGAAAATGATCCTCCACCTCTAAAACTACCTGAATTGCCATCAGGAGGTAAGGACGACCATGTTTTAATATTAGAAGGCGAAACTGGTGCAGTAACATACCTGAAAACGACATAGTAAACGGTGCAATCGACATCAAGGTCAACCGTCATTAATCCGTTCAGGGCTGTAATATTTGTCAGGGTTGGATCTGCATCCCAGGTTGGTTGGGCGCTTGCAAAAGATCCGAAAAAAATCAGAAAGAAAATTATTGTGACTGTTTTTAAGGCACCTAAATATTTCTTCTTTTTGTTAGATAAAATTTTTTCTGGCCCTTCCATATACCGACTAGTTAGGTTCATACATGACAATTCTTTCCGCCTGGCGGAGAGTTGTTTAGTCAAGACTCTAATATAGTGAAAATTGTTGCACGGGGGACGCAGATTTTTTGATTTACGCAGATTGCGCGGAGGATTTAGCTATTGATGATTCTTCCATTTTTGAACAGCATGTCTAATATATAAAAAAAAGAGAAGACCAGTAGCGTTGGCCTTCCCTTTTCTTATCAGCGTAATCTGCGTAATCCGCGCAATCAGTGCAGCAAAGTAATATCCCCCACTTTCTTATACGGCTTGCCATTCGTATAATTCCCTTCTACATACCAGACATATACTCCCTGCATACACTTCTTGTTCCTGTAATATCCGTCCCAACCGAAATTGATGTCGAAGCTCTCGAAGATGAGCACCCCTGCCCTGTTGAAGATCTGCAGTTTGTAGTTGTCGATCTGTTCCTTCACGGGCGGGAAGAACACCATATCGATCTTACTGCTCGGCAGGTTCGACACATCGCCTCCCAGCGGACCGTCGGGATTGGGCCTGAAGACGGTTGCAAACCTCAGGGCACCCGCCGGAATTACCTTAATCCCCGGCAGCAGGGTATATGAGTTGTAACACCCGTTGTTGGAGTATGCATAAAGAGATACCGGGAATGTACCCTCTTTCAGGTAGAGATGGAAAGGATCAGACACATGAGAAGTATCCCCGTCACCGAAATCCCAGATATAATAGTCGGCTCCCTGGCTCAGATTGAAGAACCTCACTCGCTCGTCATCAACAAATACGGAGTCGGGTATTGCATTGAAATAGGCCGTTGGGGTATCATATACCCTTACGAGTATATCCTTGTAGTCAGATCCACCCGGTCCCACTGCAGTCAGACGGACCCTGTATATACCACCCAGCAGGAAGGTGTGTTCAGGCATCTCCTCTTCAGAATGGCCTCCGTCACCGAAATCCCAGACATACTGATCGGCATATAACGAATTATTGGTGAAGGTCACAGTGTAAGGAGCACATGCTCCCGGTACGGAATCAAAGGCGGCTACCGGTGCAGTAGGCAGTACTGCCACAACATATTTCACACTATCGGTACATTCATCGTTGGATGCCGTGAGCGATACATTGAAGTTACCCGGTGCCGTATATGAATGAACCGGATCCATGGTCGTTGATGTACTACCGTCGCCAAACCTCCACAGCCAGTTCCATGTTCCTGCATTGGTGGTGTTCGTGAAGTTCACCGTTGCCGACGGGAATGTCTGTGACGGAGGATCAGCCGTGAACATAGGATCAGGCATCGGGTATACGACAACCGGCTTCTCAACAATGGCATCACACCCGTAGAACGAGGTGGTCGTAAGCCCTATGTTGTAGGTGGCAGGAGTGGTAAGTCCGTTAAGATAGAGATGGCTGATAACACTTCCTCCGTATGTGGCCGCTCCGTCTCCGAAATCCCAGAAATACTGGTAGGCTCCCGGGGGTGATGAAAGTACGCCGTACTCACCCGAACAGATGGTATCAGATTCGATGGTGAAATCAGATTCGGCCTGTGGGTAAACCGTAACGCCCACTGTATAGTCGTCATCACATCCGTTGGCCGTCTCCACCTCAAGCTTCACATCATAGTAAAGAAGCATGGTGCTGTTATTGACATATTCGTGTGAGGTGCTGCCTGCCGTATTATCAATTGGTGAACCGTCTCCGAAATCCCACCTGTAAACCGTACCGGATGTCGATGCATCATTAAAATTGATCGTAAGAGGAGGACATCCATAAGTGATATCGGGATTGAACAGTGCTGTCGGTCTTTCAACATTTATCGAAAGGTTATCCGACGCTGTACATCCCTTATCATCGGTCACACGATAGGTAAGCGAATATGTGCCGGGAATGCTTGTGTTGAACACCGGATCGACCACTATCAGGTTATCCAGAGGACCTGTCTGGCCTGTCCAGTTATGAGTTACCCAGGTTCCTGAACCACCGGTCGGATTACCATCGAGTTGCATGTCGGTACCGCCGCAGTTAAATAGCGGATCGATGCCGCTGAAGTCTACAACCGGATTGGCATCCACTACCAGGTCAGCAGGATCTGAATAAACAGTGCGGCAATCGGCAATAACAGCCAGCCTGTACTGTCCGTTCTCAGAGAGGGTCGCGTTGTCGATCCTCAGTTGCTGTGATGTGGTCCCTGTATATACACCTCCCTCAATAAGGTCGTTCCAGCCGCTGCCATTATCGAACTGCCACTGATATGACAGTCCGGGGCCGGTCGCATTGACCAGGAATGTGGCGGCAAGACGCATATCTCTTTTGATCCGGGTTGCAGGGTCACAACAGGCTCAGGTGTGACATTGAGCACGGCAAAGCTTGAATATGCATGGGTACAGCCGAACACTTTGACACGGTAGATCCATCCGTTCATTGCTGACGGGGCGGAAGAAACCTGCAGGTGATCGGTCGCTGAGCCTGAATGAACGGCATCATCGGTTATATCATTAAACCACAGGAACAGGTATAACTTACAGATGGCAGGTAAAT
>JBJKPH010000376.1:0-11988 GCA_046706585.1 Bacteroidales bacterium
CAACGATCGGGGCCAGGGTAATTCTCCTGAAACTGAAAATCTTTTCGCTGAACACATTGGGATCATCCGATTTGCCACCCAGCATTAATAAAAAACCGATTACAATTATTGCAAATCCGATCGCCAGAAGTTTGTATTTCTCTTTCCCAAGAGCAAATTCCTTATCCTGTTTATTTTCCTTTAAAACCATATTTAGAAGTATAATTTGTCCTCCGAAATTCCATGTTACTTATTTACTGAAAAATATGTCGACACATAATTAATAATAATTCCCAGGGAAACAATTCCGGCAAAAAGGTACAATATTAATCCGATATCCTGCAATGTAAACAACAGGTAAAACTCCTTTTCGATAAAGTAGAGAATTATCATTAACAGCATACAGGCTATTAGCCCTGCGATGATCCCCTGTACAATACTCCGGGTAAGGAAGGGTTTTCGAATAAAAGCCTTGGTTGCGCCGACTATCTGCATGGTATTGATGATGAATCGTCTTGAATATACCGAAAGTCTGATGGTATTATTGATAAGTGTAAGTGAAATAAAAAGGAGCAGGGAACTGAAACCCAAAAGAATGATGCTCACTTTTCTTACATTATCATTCAAAAGATGCAAAAAGGATTCCTGAAAATAGACCTCATTTACTACAGGATATTCAAGGAGATAGTTTTCAATCTTTAATACACTGTCGGGATTTGTATATGCTGCATTAAGATATACATCTATTGAAGGCAGAAGCGGATTATAGCCCATAAATGAGAGGAAATCTTCTCCGAGTTCTTCTTCAAGGTTTTCAGCAGCCATTTCTTTTGATATATATTCTGTATTATTAACAAATGCCTTTGCATCCAGGTCTTTTTGCAGCATTCTGATATCAGCTTCCTTCGCATCCTCATTAAGCATAACAGAAATGCTCAGGCTTTCCTTAAAGTAGTCCGAAAGTTCTTTGGCATTAATAATCATTAACCCGAAAAGTCCCATCAGGAACAGTACCAGTGATATACTTACAATAAGTGTAAGGTAAGAACTCCTTAGACGCCCTTTTGATATGCCCTGAACCTGTTTAGCCACTTTTAATAATTTGACTTCAAAAATACACAAGATAAATTAATATTGCATATTACCGGATAACACAACAATAATTGATCAATGAGAGTGTATTGGAATACACATCTTAACTCTGTGCTAAATATCTGAAGAGCAGGAGAGAGTAATAGGCCCGGTTACCAAAAATAGTGATCAGTCAAGAATCGTAACCCATCCAAAGTTATCAGGTTCGTCCCCTACCTGAATACCAACCAGCTTATTGTATAATTTCATCTGTACAGGTCCGGGATTACCATCCTTGCAATACTCATAAATAACATTCATCTCAGGGTCAATAATCTTTCTTATCGGACTAATAACAGCAGCTGTTCCGCATGCCCCTGCTTCATCAAATTCAGAAAGCTCTTCAAGTGAAATTCTTCTCCTTTCTGTCTTCAGGCCCATACTTTTGGCTATTTCGATAAGACTCTTGTTGGTAATGGATGGAAGGATCGATTCTGACTCGGGTGTTACATATGTATCCCCCTTTATAGCAAAGAAATTAGCAGGACCACATTCATCAATGTATTTCTTTTCTTTGGCATCAAGGAAAATTACGTTTGCAAAGCCTTCACTTCTTGCCTCGACAATCGCCCTGAGGCTGGCAGCATAATTACCACCAACCTTATAAACTCCTGTACCAAGTGGTGCTGCCCTGTCATATTTCCTGCTTATCAACTAATCAACAGGCTTAACTCCACCCTTGAAATAGGGCCCTACCGGAGTTACAAAAACCATAAATGTATATTCTCTGGAGGGACTGACCCCAACTTCGGCACCACTGCCAAAAAGGAGCGGCCTTACGTATAGCGATGCCCCGGATCCATAAGGAGGAACAAATCTTTTGTTCAGTGTAACAGCTTTAAAGATTGCATCCCTGAAGAGTTCAATGGGCACCTTTGCCATCAATATTCCTTCAGCAGAGTTTAGCATCCGTTTGGCATTTTCTTCCCATCTGAATAACCTGATCCGGCCATCCTTACCCATATAGGCTTTAAGGCCTTCAAAAGCTTCCTGACCATAATGGAGCCCTGTTGCAGCCATGTGAACGGAAAGGTATTCTGATTCTGTAACTTCAAGATCACTCCAACTCCCGTTTTTAAAATATGATCTTATATTATAATCGGTTTTCTGGTAACCAAATGGCAATGACGACCAATCTTTAGTATCCATATATTTAGAAATTTATTTAGTATTAGATCTCAAATTTAGTTCAATATTTACAATCGGCAAATCTGTTATGTAATACTACTATAATTCAGCGATATACTCATTAATTAGCTCCACTTGCTGATCACAGGAGACACTTCTGAGCAATTTTGCTGTATCTGTTCTGAACTCATGATTCCTGATCAAATCCGCATGTTTCCCAAACCATCTCTTTTTATCAATGTCTGATCCCATTCCTGTTTCTTCTTTATAAAGCAATTCAGACTTTTTCAGGAAATCAATCCGGCCAAAATAATCAAATACTGCATCGTTAAGTATTTTCCCTTCCTTTGTCTGAGGGTTTTCACCAAGTCCGTCAATAATTACCTGACGAGCCTCATTCATCTGTTCTTCACTGAATCCGTGATCATCTGCAATCCTTTCAAGTAATACCAGTGAGGCATCGAGAAATTTCTCATAATTGTCGGCCAGACCGGCAAAAATAAATACCGAAGCCAGTCTTAAAATGATCATCCTTTCATCATTTATCATTTCTGCCCTACCAATAAGTTCTGCCTGGGTTGCAATATTCCTTAAGTATTTATGATCGTGAAATATTAGCTTTTCCGATTCTTTCCCTGCATATTCCTCAAAAACCCTGTCTTCAATATCCGAAAGCCTGATAAGCTGTAGTCGCAGGAAGAATTGTCTGTTTGGTCCGCTCCTTCCTGTTTCCCTGAATTCAGGTCTGATCCCGTTCACAAAGTACATATCAAGTTCGCCCTTGTACTTTACGGGCATCTTTCCCCTGTATTCACATATAAAGAACTCCTTGACATATTCATAGGTTACACCTGAAATATTTACTTTCCCGGCCTCCCCTGATGATTCCATCCTGCTTGCCGTATTTACTGTATCGCCCCATATATCGTAAGAGAGTTTCTTCTGACCGACAACACCTGCGATCACTGTACCGGTATGTATCCCTATCCTGATATCCCAGTACTTCATCCCTTTACTACGCTGTTCGCTCTTCAGATTCTCCATAAACTGCTGCATCTCGATGGCAGCAAGCACAACTTCTATCGGATTGGTCCGGTTACTTTCGGGGAGTCCCCCGGCACACATATAGGCATCTCCGATAGTTTTAATTTTTTCAATATTCAACCTCTCAACAACCGAATCAAAATAAAAGAAGAACTTATCAAGTTCGTCTATCAGGACTTCAGGATTTACTTCTTCCGCAATTTTTGTAAATCCCTGTATATCTGAAAAGAGTACTGTCACAAAATTAAATTTCTGCTTGGTCGCCTTGCCTTTCGACATTATTTCATCAGCGGTTCCCTTTGGAAGAACATTTGCAAGCAACGATTCAGTCTTGCCTTTTTCCACCATAAGCTCTTCTGTCCTCTCGGTAATTATCTCTTCAAGCCTATCCTGCTCTCTCTTGTGCCTGTGAATGATCTGCCTGTAAAATAACCATGCCAGGATAAGTGCCAGCACACCGTAAATAATAAAGAAAAAAGAGGATTGATAGAAAGGTGGTTCTATCCTGAAATTTATCAAATCGAGTTCACCACTTTCACCTGATGGCTCCTCCCATTTGATCTTCAGTTTATAATTACCACGTGGAAGATTAGTATACTCCTTTATATGTGTACTACTGTAAGGAGTCCACCTAACGTCATACCCTTCAAGGGTGAATGACACCAGAGTTCCCTCTTTACCCCCCCCCGTGCTAAAAACTATATCTTTGAACCTGTTACTGAATACAAGGGGTTTATTCTTCTTCGGAATAACGACTGAATCATAATTCACAACTATTCTTTCAAGGTAGGGTTCGCTTACCTGAGAGTACACCCGCGATTGGAACATAATGACAAGAACAAGAAAGAATTGAATAGTTCTAACAGTTTTTAATATACCTTTCCTGTACACGGTTATTCACATATATAAGGTTCAAATCAAATGTAATATATTAAATCAACTGCTCAAAAAGAATCCTATTTTTACTTACTTTGAACTCAATATTCAGTAAAATGATAAAACTAGTATTTGCAACCAATAATAAACACAAGCTGGAAGAGATAGAGGCTTGTATTGATAAGAAAATTCATCTTCTGAGCCTTTCAGGGATCGGTGTAAACCATGATATTCCTGAAAATGAACCTACCCTGGAAGGCAATGCCCTGAGCAAAGCAAGATTTGTATGGAATACTTGCAGGTGTAATGTATTTGCCGATGATACCGGCCTTGAAGTTCCGTCTCTTGACAATAATCCCGGGGTCCATTCAGCAAGGTATGCCGGTGAAACAAAAGATCCGGAAGCCAATATGGAGAAGCTGCTTGCCAACCTTGGTCCTGGTATGTCACGAGAGGCCAGGTTCAGAACGGTCATTGCCCTGATCTATGATAATATGGAATATCTTTTTGAAGGAATTATCCCCGGAAGAATCTCCACAGAAAAGAGGGGAGATGGTGGTTTTGGGTATGATCCACTTTTTATACCTGACGGGTACGATAAGACTTTTGCGGAAATGAGTCCTGATGAAAAGAATGCTATTTCACACAGGGCAATAGCCATTAACAGACTTAACTCATTCCTGAAAACCAGGTAATACAATAAAATTCCGGGACAAATGTTTTATGGATAGATGAAAACCTGGATTACGATAGTATTAACATTTCTGAATTTGATAAGCATTGCACAGGGTCCGGTAGGATCCTGGAGTGATCATTTGCCCTACAGATCGGTTAAGTACATAGCCCTTGGTAATGAAGAGATTTTTGGGTCAACGGATTATGCAATTTCGGTCTATAATATCAATTTCAACGAATTGCATAAACTCTCAAAAGTAAACGGACTATCTGACTGCGGGATAAGTACAATAGGATTCTCAAAAGAGTACAGCAGTCTGATCATAGCATATACATCATCTAACATTGATATCTTCAAGGATAATGTAGTAACCAATATTCCTGATATATATAATAAGTACGTAACAGGTCCGAAACAGATTAACCGTATCCGCACTTATGGCAAATATGCCTATATGGCGACAAGTTTCGGGATTGTGTTGATCGACCTGGCAAAAACAGAAATCAGAGACACATGGAAGCCGTCGGACGATGGATCGGCAAATGAAGTCTATGACCTGACCCTGGCAGGTGATAAAATATATGCGGTTACTGCACAGGGTTTGTTTAAAGGTAACATAAATAACCAGGGGCTTTCCTATTTTGATAACTGGGAAAAAGAGGCATCTGTCGGTAGTGCCGGACTGAATGCAATTGCATCAATCGGCGATCTTATCTTTGTAAACAAGAAAGGCAAACCCGCATCAGGAGACTCCATTTTCCTTATACAGAATAATTCTATTACACAATTTTCAAACCTTCCAGGCGTATCAAACTATACATTTGAGACAGGTTCAGACAAACTTGTGGTCTCATCCGGATCATTAGTCACTGTATTTAATGAATCAGGCGAAGTCGATTACAGTATTGAGTCATACGGATGGGCAGGTATAAATGCTGTAAATGCCATTACCGATGGCAACGATATATACATTGCCGATCTCTATAATGGAATAGTTAAAGGAACAGGGCATTCAACATTTACAAGCTACATTCCGCCAGGACCATACAATAACAACTGCTCAAATATATATTCTGAAAAAGGATCTGTATATGTTGCAGGAGGGTTGCTTGATAATATCTGGAACAATACCTGGCGTTCATTCCAGATGTTCATCTTTGAAGACAGGAAATGGAAATCCTTTCTCCCTCCATCTACATGGGATGTAATGCGAATCCGTCCTCATCCGGATGACAAGTCAAGAATTTTTGTCTCGACTTGGGGTTCAGGTCTTTATGAATTTTCCGGGAATGATATTATCAATCACTGGGATGATTCAAACTCACCCCTCCCTACAATAATTCCGGGAGCGAAATATGTCAGGATATGCGGGCTTGCATTTGACAGAAATAACAACCTGTGGATTACTCAGACGGGTGTTGAAAACAGTATCAAGGTACTGACATATGATGGTGACTGGATCGTCCTTCCATATACAATAGATGCCCCAACCATAGGAGATATCATTATTACCCGTACTGGAATGAAATGGATCGTTCTGCCACGAGGTCATGGATTATATGTACTGGATGACAATAACACACCTGCCATTTTTAATGATGATCGCTATAAAAAACTGAATGTTAAGGACCAGGATGGCAATCCGCTACCTAATGTGTATTCAATCTCGGAAGATCTTGATGGGAACATCTGGATCGGGACCGATCAGGGTCCGGCAGTTTACTATAATCGGAATACTGTTTTTGATAACGATATTTATGCATACAGGGTTAAGATCGCAAGGAACGACGGAACAGGGCTTGCAGATTATCTTCTTGAGACTGAAACAATAACTTCTATTTCCGTTGACGGGGGAAACAGAAAATGGTTCGGAACAATCAGTTCAGGTGTTTTCCTTGTCTCTGAAGATGGTAAGGAACTGATAAGGAACTATAATGAATCCAACAGTCCTGTCTTGTCAAATATTATTTCAGGTACTGCAATTGACGGAACTACAGGAGAGGTATGGATAGGCACCGATAAAGGTTTGGTGACGGTCAGGGAATCTGCTACTGATGGTGCGGAGACAATGGAGAAAGTATATGCTTTCCCAAATCCGGTAAGAGAAGATTTTAACGGTGAAGTGGTTATTACAGGACTTCAGCGAAATAGCAGAGTGAAGATCACAGATATCAGTGGTAACCTTGTGTTTGAAACCAACTCAACCGGAGGGCAGGCCACATGGAACCTAAGTAATTACCGCGGTGACAGGGTGTCTACAGGAGTATATATAATACTCTGTTCTGCAGAGGATGCATCCAGTACTGCAATTACCAAGTTGCTTGTTGTCAGGTAATAAGTCCCTGAAGTCGTTCAATCTGCTTCTGCTTGTTTACTTCTCTCAGAGACTGGGCTGTTTTAGTAAAATACTGGTGCCCTGATATGAACTTCACCTGCAACTTGTTCCAATCATTAAGTTCCCCTATCTTATTCTGAGCTTTAAGCTCATCATAAAGAGTATTCGAAACAGGAATGAAATCACTTCGCCCAAGATAATCGAGATCGGCATCACATATTATCATCTGCAACAAGCTATTAGGTTTTGGAGGAAGTTTTGTTGCCATTATGATCTCGTTAATCTTCTCTATCTGCTCTTCTGTATAGTTATATTTTGGCAAATAATCCCTGACAAGCCGGGTTCCAAACTCCTCATGGTTGTCATACCCGATAGTATGTCCGGCATCATGGAACAGGCCGGCCGTTTTTAAAAGAAGTATCTCTTCGTCACTGCACCCTTCAGCCCACCCCATCAGTTCAACCTCGGTAACCACATCAACAGTGTGCTTTACATTATGATAATAAAGGTAGTCGGGTAATTCTTTTTCAAGCTTGTCAAGAATGATCTCCTGAAGATCATTGAACTGTATAAGCCCGAATTTAATTCTGAATGCATCATTAGGAAGTATTCCCTTGCCATCTACCGAAAACTGGGGCAGGAGTCCTATTACCTCATATACATCAAGGTCTCCCTTATATTTTACCGGAAGTTTCCCAAAATATTCGCACTGAAAGAATTCTTTTACCAGTTCATAGGTCATGACTGAAATAAGTATCTTACCTCTGTCAGAAACATTTTCAACCCTGATGGATGTATTTACAGTATCGCCTTTGATATCATATGATATCTTCTTCTTTCCTGATATATTGGCTGTAACAGGTCCGGTATGAATACCAATTTTCAAATCCCATATCCGTTCGCCATTGCCTCTCCTTTCCTTCTCAAAACTCTCCAGAAAATTGTTCATCTCAAAAGCAGCCATAACCACATCAATGGGGTTGGTAATATTCTTCACGGGGATACCACCGGCACACATATATGTATCGCCCATTGTTTTTATCTTCTCAATTTTATACTTGTTAACTATTTTGTCAAAATTGAAAAGCAATTCATCAAGTTCATCCATGTAATCAGTCGAGCCCGAACCATTCAGCACTCTTGAAAATCCATGTATCTCGGCAAACAATACTGTTGCCATCTTGAATTTGAGGCTCCGCTGTTCATGGGCCATACCTGCCTTTTCACTTATCTGATCGGGTGTGAGGTGCTCAAGAAGGGCACTCTGCTTTTCGACCTTTAAAGAAAGCTTTTCATTTTCCTTTACCAGTTGCTTCAGCTTTTCTTCAAGCTCCTGATTTTGCTTGGCAAGCCTGGCAATCCTCTTTACCAGATTCTCATATGATTCAGCTACCATATTCTCAGAGTTGATTCATAAAATTATACATTTTTCCGGTTTTTTAATAAAAGGGCTTATATGGGTAACACTTTTTGTACTTTTGAACATATAAGACGTCCGGGATGATCGAAAAGACCAGGGGAATAGTAATCCATACCGTAAAACATTCTGATTCAGGAATTATCGCCCACATCTTCACCGAAGAGCTTGGTCTGTTGCCGGTAATGGTAAGAGGAGTGCATTCAAAAAAGGGCCAGGCTAAAAACGTATATTTTCAGCCTCTTTCCCTGGTAGGGATGGAACTCTATTACAAAGAGGCCAGGGATATCCAGGAATTGAAAGAAATGTCCATGGATTACACTTACAGGAATATTCCCTTCGATATTAACAGGAGTACTATGGCAATCTTCATAAGCGAAGTACTTTTCAGGACATTACCTGAAAGAGAACCCGACCGGGACCTGTTCCTGTATATCAACGAGAGTCTGAAATATCTGGATGTAAGCAGTGATAATATCTCCAATTTCCATATAAGTTTCCTGGTAGGATATTCGAAGTACCTGGGGATTACGCCGGCAACAGAATATCCTGCAAACAGAAATTATTTCGATATGAGAAACGGGATATTCTCGGCATCAACACCTGTCCATAATGACTTCTTCAGTTCAGAAGACTCTGAATTGCTTTACCTGTTCCTTGTATCAACGATTGATGAAAGCCGAAAGATTCTATTATCAGGATCTATACGGCGTTCCTTCCTTGGAAGACTTCTGGATTTTTATTCAATTCATCTTCCGGGAATGAAGAAGATCAAATCTCTGGATGTGCTGTCGGAATTGTTTTCATAACAATCTTAACCTATATTACCTGAACGCTGAATTTTACCTATATTAGCTCTCCAAAGAAAATGTTTGATGCCATTACTTAATTCCATAATTAACTGGGCCAATACCAGGAGGATGTACAACATCGACCTCTTTAAAAAATATCCCTTTGAGGTGCAGCAGGAGGTCTTTTTCAGGCTAATTACAACAGCCAGGGAAACAACATTCGGCAGGGAACATGACTTTTCCCGCATTGGATCATTAAAGGAATTCCAGGAGTCTGTTCCAATCCAGACTTATGAAGAATTTGAACCTTTTGTAGAACGGTTGAGACTTGGTGAAAAGGATCTTTTATGGCCCGGGGAAGTAAAGTGGTTTGCCAAATCATCCGGAACAACATCATCAAAAAGCAAATTCATACCTGTCACCAAAGAAGCGCTTGAGGAGTGCCATTACCGGGGAGGTAAAGATGTACTGGCCATATACACAAAACTCAGGCCTGAATCAAAGATCTTTTCCGGTAAAGGTCTTACGCTGGGGGGCAGTCACAGGATCAATAATTTCAGTAACGACTCACTCTACGGTGATCTGTCAGCCATACTTATTGAGAACATGCCGCTCTGGGCCGATCTCCTCCGCTCACCAAAAACAAAGATAGCCCTGCTTGAAGATTTTGAGATGAAGATGGAGAAAATAACCGAAAAGACCATACACCAGAATATCAGGTACCTTGCAGGCGTTCCATCCTGGTTTCTGGTACTGATAAAATATATTCTCAATTATACAGGGAAAAATAATCTTCTTGAAGTTTGGCCCGACCTTGAACTATTCTGCCATGGAGGAATAAGCTTCAAACCATATCGCGAACAATACAGAAAGCTAATACCATCGGATTCAATGAATTATCTTGAATCTTACAACGCTTCGGAAGGTTTTTTTGGCATTCAGGATGATCTCGAATCTGATGACATGTTACTTATGCTTGACTACGGGATCTTTTACGAATTTGTTCCTGTTGATGAAAAAGAGCCGGCTAATCCGGGTGCATTAAATATAGGAGAGGTTGAAAAAGATGTTAACTACGCCCTGGTCATAAGTACTAATGGCGGTTTATGGCGTTATATGATCGGGGATACGATAACATTTACAAGTCTTTATCCGCATAAGTTCAGGATATCGGGCAGAACAAGACATTTTATCAATGCATTCGGGGAAGAGGTGATAATTGAAAATGCTGAAAAAGCACTTGAGAATGCCTGCAGAAATACAGGAGCCCTGATTACCGACTTTACTGCCGGACCCTCATTCATGAGTGCCACCAGTAAGGGGTACCATGAATGGATGATCGAGTTTGAACAGATGCCGGATGATCTTGAACACTTTACCGACATACTTGATAATTCCCTCAAAAATCTCAATTCCGATTACGAAGCAAAAAGATATAAGGATCTGACCCTGGTAAAGCCGGTAATCAGGGTAGTACCGGTAGGAACATTCTACAAATGGCTTGAAACCAAGAATAAACTGGGTGGCCAGAATAAGGTGCCCAGACTCTCGAACGACAGAAAATATTTGGATGAATTATATTCAATTCTGGGTATCTGAAGAATTATTTATTAATTTTATTTTACAGTAAAATTATAGTTTATGCATATTGCAATAGCAGGAAATATCGGTTCCGGCAAAACAACCCTTGCCGGTTTGCTTTCAAAACACTACGGATGGGAAGCCCATTATGAGGATGTGGATGACAATCCTTATCTCAATGATTTTTATGAAGACATGCAGCGGTGGTCATTCAATCTGCAGATCTACTTTCTTAATTCAAGGTTCAGTCAGGTTCTCAAGATAAAAAAATCGGAAAACACTGTGGTACAGGACAGAACAATATATGAAGATGCATATATATTTGCTCCTAATCTTCACGCTATGGGACTAATGTCGACAAGGGACTTCGAAAACTACTTTACCCTGTTCAATCTAATGAGTTCCCTGGTTGAGCCACCTGACCTTTTGCTTTACCTGCGGGCTTCAGTACCAACGCTGGTTAACCAGATCCAGAAAAGAGGACGCGATTATGAAAACTCTATAAGGATCGATTATCTGAAAAGACTAAATGAAAGATACGAAGCCTGGATTGAATCATATAAGCTTGGGAAATTACTGGTCATCGAAGCCGATGCATATGATTTCCCAAATAACAGGGAACACCTCCGTCAGATTATTGACAAGATAAATGCAGAGCTTCACGGGCTCTTTTAAAACTATATTAATATTTTGAAAAGATTCATATTCTCCGTAATAATATCTGTTTTTACGCTTGCTGCAATTGCACAAGTAGTTAAAGACCAATCCGTTCCTGTCGACCCTGAAATAAGATACGGGAAACTCGATAATGGCCTTACCTATTACATCAGGCGTAATGAAGAACCGGCCAACAGGGCCAGTTTTTATATTATTCAAAACGTGGGTTCACTGCTTGAAGATGATAACCAGAACGGACTGGCCCATTTCCTCGAACATATGGCATTTAATGGTACAGAACATTTCCCCGGGAAAGGAATAATAAGTACACTTGAGAAACATGGCGTCGCTTTCGGTTATGATATCAATGCCT
>JBJKPH010000377.1:0-3056 GCA_046706585.1 Bacteroidales bacterium
TGTCATGCCATCGTACCGCCATACCACTTCCTACTTCGCCGGGGCTATATCCAGCACCATGAAACTATCGGGTTTCATTGCTGGTCTGCGGTTCTGGCTTCCGGAAGAAGGATCAACAGGCTCGTATTCTGCGGTTGACAGGAAGAGATGATGTGTCTTCTTATCAATCGTAATAGTCCTGGCGCCCCTCATTGTACCAACTGTCTCCAACACCTTGAAATTATCCGCATCGACTTCCTGCACTACCGTCATTGTTCCTTCTCCGTTTGAACTGTATGCTCTTTTCAGCACCGGATCAAAAGCAACACCATCACAACCCTGGCCAATCGGCAGAGAAGTAATCACCTTACCCGATACAGCATCGCTAATCACCATTGTTGCATTACCGCATACCGAGAAGAGCCGGTGTGTTTCGTTATCAAGCGCAAGACCCGAGGGTTCTTCGCCCGGGGAAATGCTCCATGTTTTGATTACCTTGTTTTCTACTGAATTGATAGCGGTTAATTCGCTTTTATCTTCAATATTTACATAAACAACACCCTTGCCATCAGAGACCGTATTCTCCGGTTTCCCGTCAAGCTTAATGGTCGCGATCACCTTGTTTGTTTTTCCATCGATAACTGTTGAATTTGCGCTTCTTCCGTTAAAAGTAAAAACCTTGTGGCTGAAGGGATCATATAATATTGCATCAGGATTCTGCCCCGTCGGTCCGATCTTTGCAATAAATTCAAGTGTCTTAAGGTTGATAACAGTAACTGAAGAATCCCTTCCGTTACTTATAAAAGCCCTGTTCAGATCGGGAGCGATGGCAATGCCATGAACACCCTTAGTATCAGGTATTGTTGTGATAAGTTTACCATCCTTTTCATTTACCACATTGACTACCATACTGTGCGAAACAAATATTCGCCCTGTCGCTTCATCAACGGTAAGATAATCCCAGCCGCCGTCACCACCAACATGAAACCTGTTAACTATCCTGTACCCGGAAGCAGCCTCCTGTGCTTCAAGGATATTGCTGCCAGATGACAATATCAAAAGGCATGCAAATACGAAAACCAGCTTTTTCATTTTATCTGTAATTAAATTAATAACTAATAAAGGTATGCAATAAATATGGAATGTTAGTACGACGGGACGACGGAAGATGGGAGTGGGGGAAACGGAAAGGTGTCCGAATCTGCGACAATTACCGGGGAAGTGCAATGGTCCGGATTCGGAGATCCGGACCAACATCTTTGGGGAGATCCGGACCAACATCTTGGAGGAGATCCGGACCTAACGAAGGAAGTCTATTAGAGCGTTGTACCGCTGCACCTTTACTGATTACTGATTACAATATTTACATCCCCTACTACGCTAAACCTGCGGAGCACGAAGCCTGATCAAGCGATGCTTGATCTTCCCCCTTTGAAGGAGGAGTTTCTTTCGTGTACACCAGTTTCAACAGTCCCGGGAGGGCGATCAGAAGCAAAGGAAGCGCCATGACCAGTCCGCCGATAACTGCGATGGCCAGAGGCTGATGCATTTGTGCTCCGGTACCCAGGCCCAATGCGAGCGGACCGAGTGCTGCTATAGCCCCGGTGGCTGTCATTACTTTCGGACGCAAACGCGCGGAAACAGCATGACTTAAAGCCCCGTTGATATCAGATCTTTTTAGCTCTGAAAGGAACTGCTGGATTGTAAATATTGAGTTCTCGCCAATTATACCCACGATCATTATCAGGCCTGTGTAACTTCCCACATTCAAAGGAATGTGTGTAAAGAACAGGGCAAATAATCCCCCCGACAAGCCAAGTGCGCTTATCAGGATCACTATAAGGGAAAGTCTCAGGTCGCGAAACATGAAAAGCACAACAAGAAAGACAAGCAGAACGCTTATAATAAGTATCTTAAGCAATTCGGCAAATGATTGTTGCTGTTCAGCCCATGAGCCACCATAAACTATCTGGTACGAGGATGGCAGTTTGATCCCGGAGAGCTTACCCTGAATATCTTTCATTACACTTCCCAGATCGCGCTGGTCAAGCCTGGCCGTCACCACCCCCATGGTCTGAAGGTCTTCCCGCTGTATCTCTGACACACCGCTTTCAATTGAAAAATCCGCAAATTTGGAAAGCTGAAACCTGTTCCCTTCAGGTGTGCTTATCCACATGTTCCTGAGCTTTTCAAACGGAGTCATATTATTCAGTGAATAAATAAACCTTATATCGGTATACTGTTCTTTTTCCGGTATTGAGCCCACCACTATACCATCAAGGCATGTCTCAGCCTGCTCCTGGATATCGGTGGAAGAAAGCCCGTATCTCTTAAGGACATCTTCTTTAGGATCGATACTTATGATAGGGCCCGAAACGATGATCCCGTCAAAAACGTCTGCCGTTCCCTCTACAGTATTTACACTGTCGGCAACCTGTCTCGAAAGTTCTTCCAGCTTCTTATGATCGTCGCCAAAGATCTTGATCTCAATTGGCTGAACACTTTGCATCAGGTCTCCGAGCATATCGGTGATCACCTGTCCGAAGTCGGCAATAACTGCAGGTACGGCGGCCTCGACTTTTTGGCGGATAACATCGGCAACCTCCTCTGTGCTTTTTGTCCTGTTCTTATTCAGTTCTATCAGGTAATCGCCCATGTATGGCTCGGTAATAAAAAACCCCATTTCGGTACCAGTGCGTCTTGAGTATGTTTTTACTTCGGGAACGGTTTCTATTATCTTATCCACTTCGGTAAGCAACCGGTCTGTTTCTTCAAGAGAGGTGCCGGGAGGGGTTGTATAGTCAAGAACGATAGACCCTTCATCCATTTCTGGCAGAAAGCCGGTAGCCAGTTTCGGCACAACAAGAAAAATGCCCGTGATTAGCAGCAGTATAAACACAACGCTCATATATGGCCTTGAAATGAAAAACGCGATCCATTTGCGGGTTTTAACCTTATGTATCTCAACTTTTTTCGCCAGTGGCTTATTCCCCGAAAGCAGCAAATACAGTACCGGCAATCCGATCCATGTTACCACGAAAGAACATCCCAGGGTAATGATCATTGTAGTGGTAAGT
>JBJKPH010000378.1:0-9837 GCA_046706585.1 Bacteroidales bacterium
GTATGATTGTAAGGCCGGGAGAAGAACTTATTGAGGTTGTGGTTGTGAATGATTCTGAGGATAATCTCTTCACCAGAGGAGACCTGATTGCCCGTAATAACTCGTTATACTGTGAAAGTGTATTCAAAAATCATGAATTATTTACAGTTGAGGATGCCAGGGATGATCAGAAGTGGAAAAGCAACCCATTATTGGGCAAGGGTATTGTCTCATACATTGGATGTCCTCTGGACTATCCCGACGGAGAAATTTTCGGCGCTATCTGTGTGATGGAGTCAAAGCCCACCGTATTTCCTGAAAAGTTGGTGAAACTTATTAACCAGTTTAAGGACCTGATAGAATCTGACCTTCAAATACTTCAGAATGAGATAAAAGACAGGGTCGATACACAGAAGGCTCTTGATGTGAGCAGGCACAGGCTCGAGATCGCCAATAAAATTGCCCTTATCGGTGTTGCTGAGTGGGATCTTTTAACCGATCAGGTCAGTTTTTCGGATCAGATGTGCCACATATTCGAGATCGACAGGGCTGCCTTTAATGGCTCGTTTAATGATGTACTGAAAAAAATGCATCCTGATGACAGGGAGAACCTGATCTCAAGAATAGGAAAAGTAACCGATCTGGCACTAAGGGAAATAGGCAAAGGATCGGGAGACTTTGTATCCAATGATGATCCCCTGTCTCTCAGGGTGATCCATTCGGATGGTTCGATAAGGCACTGCAAGGCACTGTCGACGGTTGTTATTGAAAACGGCATTCCTTCCAGGATGATCGCTTCTGTTATAGATATTACGGCTGAAATTGAAAGAGAGGATCTTATAAGAAGCAGCGAGGAGCAACTATCGGTTATTTTCAATAATGCACCTGCAATGATGATCCTAATAGATAAGGACAGCAAGATACTAAAGATCAATCATGTAGGCCTTCAGTTGACTGATTATCCTGAAGATGAGATCCTTGGTTTCAGACCAGGCGATATCATTAAATGTATTCATGCAGCCGGCAAAGAGAAAGGCTGCGGATTATCGGATGCCTGTTCAAATTGCGGGATACGGAATACTTTCGAAGCTACCATAAAAAGAGGTGAAAGCCTGTTCAAGGTTGAGGCTAATATCAACGTTCTCAGGAGTGGAAAAGAGGAAAGGATGACGGTACTTGTTTCCAGTTCGGTCGTAACTGAGAAGCCGGAAAAGAAGATCCTGGTAACCATTGATGATATCACATCGAGAAAGAGGATGGAGGAGGAGCTGATAATAGCGAAAGAGAAAGCGGAAGAGAGTGACAGGTTGAAGACAGCTTTTCTTTGTAATATTTCACATGAGATCAGAACCCCTTTGAATGGTATAATTGGCTTTGCTGAGATGCTCTGTGAGGATGACCTGCCTGGAGATCAGCAGAAGTATTATACCGATATTATTAATGACAATACCCAGCAACTGCTGAACATAGTAAACAATATCCTTGATATTTCGAAAATTGAAACAGGTCAGCTTACTATAGTAGAGAAAGATGTATGTCTTAATTCAGTGATAGATGATCTTTATAATCTTTACAAACTGACGGCCGACAGGAAGGGAATTTCCCTGACGACACACAAACCTGTAAAAGACGAGCAAAGCTGGATAATTGCCGATCGGTATATTCTCAGGCAGGTGATTGATAACCTTCTGAGCAATGCAGTTAAGTTCACCGTATCGGGAGGTGTGAGTTTTGGGTATGATTTTCAGGAAGATTCAGTAGGGTTCTTTGTTAAAGACACAGGTATTGGGATAAGGAAGAAAGATCTGGAGATAATCTTTGACAGGTTCAGGCAACTGGATTATGATGTTAACAGGACCTTTGGAGGCAACGGGCTTGGTTTATCACTGAGCAAAGCTTATATCGATACTCTTGGTGGTAAGATCAGCATTGAATCGGAACCCGGAAAAGGATCCACATTTTATTTCACTGTTCCGCTGAGGGGAAAACCCGGTATAAAGGGATCGCTCCCTTCTGAGGATCATGTCAGCAGAGTCCTTGAAGCTGTTGATGACGAGCATCTGGTTATGATCGTTGAGGACGAGGAGTATAACTTCAGGTATGTAGGGGAAGTTCTGAAGAGGATGGGTTTGGATGTTTTATGGGCCAAAACCGGGAAAGAGGCAATTGATCTGTACCGTTCAAACCCTGAAATCGAACTGATATTGCTGGATATAAAGCTTCCTGATATTAACGGTTACGAAGTGACGGGGGAATTACTATCGGTCAGGGAGAACACAAAAATAATTGCACATACTGCTTACGCTATGGACAGTGACCGGGAAAAGGCACTTGATTCGGGGTGTATTGACTATATTTCGAAACCTGTGAAGGCAGAAGAACTCGCCAGCATTGTTACCAGGCACCTGTTCTAGGTTGCATTACCTGTACTCATCCCAGCTTTTTATTGCAATTTCATCCATTTCAAGATTACAGAATGCCAGTATGAACGCGCTTGCCAGGCGTGCATTTGTAAGTAGGGGGATATTATAATCAACTGCATTCCTCCTTATGGAATAGTCATTATTTAGTTCATCCCTTGAAAGGTCTTTTGGTATATTTATTACAAGGTCGACCTCCCTGTTCCGGATGAGTTCCAGCGTATTCGGTGAATCTTTCTCATCAGGCCAGTAAGCTACCTCGGAATCGATGCCTGCATTTGCAAGAAACTGTTGTGTCCCTCTTGTTGCGTAAAGCTTATATCCCTTCATCCTCAGTGCCCTTGCACTATTAATAAGTTCGACCTTTGATCGTGCCGGACCGGTTGACAGCAGTATCGCTTTCTTCGGGATTGTATATCCAACCGAGAACATTGATTTCATTATCGCCTCGTAAAAGTCTTCACCGATGCAACCCACCTCTCCGGTAGATGACATATCAACACCAAGTACGGGGTCTGCCTTCGCCAGACGTGAAAAGGAGAATTGTGGTGCTTTAACACCCACGTAATCAAGGTCAAAGACCGATTTGTCAGGTTTCTCGAAGGGCACATCTATCATTACTTTTGTGGCCAGTTTTATCAGGTTGGTCTTCAAAACCTTTGAAACAAATGGCATACTGCGGCTTGCCCTGAGATTACACTCAATCACCTTAATATCATTATCCCTGGCAAGGAACTGTATATTGAACGGTCCCGAGATATCGAGACCCTTTGCTATCTGCCGTGAGATCCTTTTTATTCTTCTTACGGTCTCGAAATAGATCTTCTGAGGAGGGAACACAATAGTAGCATCTCCTGAATGAACACCTGCAAATTCAACATGTTCGCTTATGGCATAAGCAACTATTTCACCATTCCTGGCAACGGCATCTATTTCTATTTCCTTTGCATTTTCGATAAATTCAGAAACAACCACAGGGTACTGTTTAGACACGCTTGCAGCCAGTTCCAGGAAATGTGTAAGTTCATCGCGGTTTGAGACCACATTCATCGCGGCACCTGAAAGCACGTATGAGGGGCGTACCAAAACCGGGAACCCTATCCGGCCGGCAAAGTCGTGTATCTGATCAATACTTGTCAGTTCCTGCCATTCAGGCTGATCAACTCCTATTTCATCGAGCATGCTGGAGAACTTATGCCTGTTCTCCGCCCTGTCAATCGAAACGGGTGATGTCCCCAGCACAGGTACATCAAGTTTGTGTAGCCTCATAGCCAGGTTATTAGGGATCTGGCCCCCTACTGATACGATTACTCCCCTGGGTGTTTCAAGATCAATAATATCGAGTACTCTTTCGAATGAAAGCTCATCAAAATACAACCTGTCACAGTTGTCATAATCGGTGCTTACCGTTTCGGGATTATAGTTGATCATTACCGACCTGAACCCTTCCTCCCTGATGGTGTCGACAGCATTTACCGAGCACCAGTCAAACTCCACGCTTGATCCTATTCGGTATGCTCCCGAACCAAGCACTATCACCGATCGTTTATCATTTTCATACCATATATCATGTTCGTTACCGCTGTATGTCATATAGAGATAATTTGTAACTGCCGGATATTCGGCCGCCAGGGTATCGATCTGTTTGACATATGGTATCACTCCATGGGATATACGGTGTTTTCTCACTTTCAGAAGGTCCTGCTCGATCTTTTCAGGTGCTGATTTGATCACATACCTTGCTATCTGGAAATCGCTGAACCCATATACTTTTGCCCTGTGCAGCAGGTCGTTCGGCAATTCATCCAGTCTGTTGAACCTGAGCATTTCATCACGTGTGGCAGTTATGTTCTTCAGTTTATAGAGGAACCATTTATCGATACGAGAAAGTTCATGGATCCGGTCAACGGAGAAACCCTTTTCAAATGCTTCTGCAATTGAAAAGATCCTCATATCGGTAGGATCGGACAGTTCCTTTTCAATGTCGTCGAATCCGGTATTTCTGTTACCAACAAACCCGTGCATCCCCTGGCCGATCATTCGCAGCCCTTTCTGGATAACCTCTTCGAAAGTTCTGCCAATTGCCATCACTTCACCGACGCTTTTCATGCTTGATCCTATATGATGGGAAACCCCGTGGAATTTATTCAGGTCCCATCGCGGTATTTTACAGACTATATAGTCGAGTGCCGGTTCGAAACATGCCGTAGTTGTTTTCGTAACCGAATTTTTCAGCTGGTGAAGACCCAGCCCTAATCCCAGTTTTGCCGCCACGAAAGCAAGAGGGTATCCTGTTGCTTTTGAAGCAAGTGCACTCGACCTTGAAAGGCGTGCGTTAACCTCTATTACCCTGTAATCTTCCGATAGCGGATCGAGGGCATACTGCACGTTACATTCGCCAATAATTCCAATATGTCTTATTATCCTGATGGAGAGTTCTCTCAGTTTATGATATTCCCTGTTCGTGAGTGTCTGTGACGGGGCCACCACAATGCTTTCACCTGTGTGGATCCCCAGCGGATCGAAATTTTCCATATTGCAGACAGTAATGCAGTTGTCATAACTGTCGCGCACCACTTCATATTCGACCTCTTTCCATCCTTTCAGTGATTCTTCGACCAGTATCTGGGTTGTATAAGAGAATGCCTTCCTGGCAAGTTGTGAAAGTTCATCACTGCCCGAACAGAAGCCGCTTCCCTGGCCTCCCAGGGTGTATGCAGCCCTGATAATCACAGGGTAGCCAAGCGATTCGGCTGCCTCCAGGGCCTGTCCGACATTTTCCACGGCAATACTCCTTGGAGTCAGTACATCAATCTCTTTGAGCTTATTTACAAAAAGCTGCCTGTCTTCGGTATCCATTATCGCTCTTACAGGAGTGCCCAAGACCCTGACACCATACTTTTCAAAAATTCCATTCCTGAATAGTTCAGTTCCACAATTCAGGGCTGTCTGGCCTCCGAAAGAGAGCAATATACCGTCAGGTTTCTCTTTTATGATCACCTTCTCAACAAACCATGGGGTAACCGGCAGAAAATATATCCTGTCTGCAATATTCTCAGAAGTCTGTACTGTCGCAATATTGGGATTTATGAGTACAGTTGTTATACCTTCCTCCTTGAGTGCTTTTAATGCCTGAGAGCCACTGTAGTCAAATTCACCTGCCTCACCTATTTTCAGGGCGCCCGACCCCAGTATTATGACTTTGCGTATATTCTCCTTCATATCTTCATTTATTGGATCATAAGCTGATAGCTCAGATCTGTATTTTAAATTCCCTGATAGTGTCTATAAACTGGTCGAACAGGAAATCGGTATCAGTTGGACCGCCCGAAGCTTCGGGGTGGAACTGTGTAGAAAAGAATGGTTTTGTTTTGTGCCGCATCCCTTCATTGGTATTGTCGTTTATATTAATAAAGAGCGGCTCCCATTCCTTTGGCAGGGTATTATTATCAACCGCGAACCCATGGTTCTGTGATGTAATATAAGCTTTTTCCGTACCCACCTGTAGCACAGGCTGGTTATGGCTCCGGTGGCCATATTTCAGTTTATATGTATCTGCCCCGGCGGCCAGTGACAGAAGCTGGTTCCCAAGACAAATCCCAAACAACGGGATATCCTTCTGAATAGACCGGTGGATATTGGCAATTGTTGCCTCACACATTTTCGGATCGCCCGGACCGTTTGAAAGAAACAGACCGTCATAATTCTCACTATGATAATCCCAATCCCATGGTACCCTTATAATAGTTGTATCGCGCTTCAGGAGGTTTCTGATAATATTATATTTCACCCCGCAATCAACCAGAACGATCCGGTACTTTCCGTTTCCGTATATTTTTGGTTCACGAATGCTGACTTCGGCCACGAGATTTACCTGGTTGGGGTCATATAGCTGGATCTCTGAACCGTCAGGTTCTATTTTGCCCAGCATCGAACCCTTCTCACGCAGTCTTTTTGTCAGCGCCCTTGTATCAATCCCGTAAATACCGGGGATATTATTATTTTCCAGCCAGTCATGCAGACTGTTTGATGCGTTCCAGTGGCTGTAATTAAACGAGTAATCGGAGACAATTAATCCTGATATGTGTATCATTGAGGATTCATGAAATTTATACATGTTATCCTCTTTTTCCTGTCCCGGGGCTCCATAATTTCCTACCAGGGGATATGTAAGGCACAGAATCTGCCCCCTGTATGACGGATCTGTAAGGCTTTCAGGATATCCTGTCATAGCAGTATTGAAAACCACTTCACCTGCAGAAGGGATTACCTTCCCGAATGATCTGCCACGGTATACGGTTCCGTCTTCGAGAGTAAGTTTCACTGATATTGGTCCCATTATCTAGACTTTAAGTTCTTTATATGCTCTGTACAGCCTTTCCATAGCTTCTTTCACCGTTGCCAGCGGGCAGGCAAGATTAATACGCATAAATCCTTCCCCGCCGGGGCCGAAGGTTGATCCTTCGTTTAGTCCCAGTCCTGCTTTTTTGATGAAAAAATTGCTTAGAGCTGTACTATCCATTCCCAGTTCCCTGCAATCGAGCCATACCAGATAAGTGGCTTCCGGTATCACCGGTTTAATTGCCGGAATTTTTGCATTACAGTAATCGATCAGGTACTCAACATTTTTTGCTATGTAACCCAGGAGTTGGTCAAGCCACTCGTCTCCGTAAGAATATGCTGCCACCGATGCCTCGGTACCGAAAATATTACCCATACCGATATGCAGTGAGTCTGTCACTCTTGTAAATCGCTCTCTGAGTTTCTCATTTGATATTATTACCGATGAGGTTGAGAGCCCGGCCAGGTTGAATGTTTTACTTGGCGCCATGCAGGTAACAGTTATATCTGCCACCTCAGGTGAAATTGATGCCATTGGCACATGATGGTTGCCGGGAAGTACCAGATCGGAATGGATCTCATCGCTTAGGATGATAATATTGTTTTCAAGGCATACTGAAGCTATCTGTTCGAGTTCATCTCTGCGCCATGCTCTTCCAACAGGATTGTGAGGATTTGAAAGAATAATCATTGCAGCACCTTCACGGGCTCTTGACGAGAGATCATCGATATCAACATACCACCTTCCGTTTTCTTCGTGCAGAGGGTTATAAACCAGTACCCTGTTATGATCTTTTACAGCAGGGAAGAATGGATAATAGACAGGAGGCTGAACAATTACCTTATCTCCTTCATTTGTGTAAGCCAGAGTGCACATATTTACAGCCGGCACAACACCAGGACTGAAGGCAATCCATTCTTTTTCAATTTTCCAGCTTAGTCTCCGGCTGACCCAGCTGATAAATGATGTAAAATACTCATCCCTTCTGATGCTGTAACCCATCAGTTCGTGCGTCAGTCTCTTTTTCAGTGCATCAATAATAAACGGAGGTGTTTTGAAATCCATATCAGCCACCCACATTGGTATGACCTCATTGTTGCCAAACAGTTCTTCCCTGCGGTCGTATTTTACACAATTTGTGCCTTCTCTGCTGATGGATTTATCGAAATTGTAGGTCATCTCCCAGAAATTATTCCGGGGTTCAAATTTAGCTATAAATTAGGGAACAACAAGCATAACGGTCAATAATAGTGACTTTTTGATGTCATTTGATTTTTTGGTTATAATGATAATTGGTAGCAATATATTTTATACTTTTATGCCAATGATAGTTATAACGCTTGTCGGGCCTGCCTGAAGGCAAGCTGAATTATTGCTAATAACCAATAAATTAAACAAATGAAAAAGACTGTTTCAATAATCCTTGGGGTACTGATTATCGTTTCTGCAGGAATGACCTCATGTAAGAACCGTTCAGCTAATAAAAGCCAGAACGCTGAGCAAAAGAAGATTGAACAAGTACAGGGGGACGATCTTAAAAGTGAAATAAGGGAAACCATTTATCCTCTTCCTAATTCGGCCGAGGTAATAAAAATGCTGACCGAACTTGAAGTCGGATATATTATAGGGATATCCAATCCAACCGAGAATGTTGATAAATACCTTACAACCAAAAGCAGGGCTGAAAACCTGGGAATATATGGGGCTGATCTGAGTTACGCCACCCTGTATAATATGAACCAGGATGTGATTAACTACCTCGATGCAATAAGAACACTCACAAATGAGCTTAACATGTCGTCAATATACAATGAGCGACTTTACGAGGAGATCAAACAGAGTTTTGACAACAAGGATAAACTGGTTTCAATACTGTCAAATGCTTTTGATAATACCTATGCCTACCTCAGTGATAATGATCAGCAGACAGCTGCGCTGATGGTTGTTGCAGGAGCCTGGGTGGAGGGCATGTATATTACTACCCATATATCAGAGGCGGTATACGATGTTACAGGTATTGTAAAGGTATTATTAGAGCAAAAGCAATCGTTCGAACTGCTTCTGGAGGTTGCAAAGCCTCACAGCGATGATCCTATGGTTGAGGAATTGCTCAATACACTTGAACCGATGAAGAAGATATACGAGGGTATTGATACAAGTCTGAGCCTTAAGAATGTTGAGGATATTACCGCTGCGATTGAGCAGATCAGGACAAAACTGATTTCTTAAAAACGAAGTTCCGGAGCCGCGGATCCGGCAGGTTGACCTGTTCGTGGCTTTTTTTAATACTATATTATGAGGGAACCTGTTCTGCTGGCCCTGGTTCATATTTTTGCGATCCTTTCGAACGTAAACCCGGGTGGCATTACTCCCAGGGGAAGGAGGATCCTGCATGGATATTTCAGAAGGTACATTAACGAAGAACTGGAAGAGGAATATATCAAGCTCTTCAATAACACTCTCGATTTTTATGCCAGGGAATTATCTGATCTTGGCGAGGGAGATTTCGCCCGCAGCAATTCACTGATAAGCTTCCAGATAACCAATATATGCAGGCAGATAAGAAAAGGTCTCTTCCTTGAGGAAAGGATGATCGTTTTTCTTCAGTTGCTCGAGTTCATATATGAAGACCGGAGGATAACCAGGCAGGAGAGCACCATTATTGATATAGTAGCCAGCACCTTCAGTATTTCTGAAAAGGAATATCATAATGCAACATCATTTATGCTGGGTGATCATTTCGATGATGTTTCCAGCGACTGTATGATGATAATCGAAGGATGTGATCATGCTGAAAGCACTTCCGGAAATTACGTATCCAGGGATAAATGGCACACCCTGGAAGTTGATGGTATGAAGGGGAGCCTGTATGTCCTTTTTATTGAAAGTATTTCATCCCTTGTATTTACTTACCACGGAACCCAGTCATTGTTTTTTAAGGGTAGGAATATAGTAAGGGGAAGGCCTTACCTCCTTGAAAACGGTGTGACTATCAAGTGCAGGGACATGGAACCTGTATACCAGTCGGGGATAATGAGGGAATTCTACAGGAAGAACTACCGGCACCGGATAAAACTGGAAGGGAAGGATGTCGAA